>JAFNVH010000007.1 GCA_017379895.1 Rikenellaceae bacterium
GACTAGGTAGCCAGCATAGCGAAACCGGTCTGGCGGGTTGCCATTACGTCCTGGTGGTCGCCGAAGATCGATAACGACTGAGCTGCCAATGCGCGAGCCGAAACGTGGAATACACCCGGCAGCAATTCGCCAGCGATTTTGTACATATTAGGGATCATCAGCAGCAGACCCTGCGATGCTGTGAATGTGCTAGTCAATGCACCTGCTTGGAGCGAGCCGTGTACTGCGCCTGCTGCGCCTGCCTCCGACTGCATTTCAACGACCTTTACGGTCTCACCGAAGATGTTTTTGCGACCCGATGCCGCCCACTCATCAACCAATTCGGCCATCGTTGATGACGGTGTGATAGGGTAGATTGCAGCCACCTCGCTAAACATATAAGCGATGTGGGCAGCGGCGTAGTTACCATCACACGTGATAAATTTCTTCTCAGACATCTGTGTAAATTTTCAGTTTACGTTGTGTATTAATTATTTTCTTTTTTGTTCACTCTTTTTGGTCCAAAAGTCGGCCTTCGCGGCTGACGGTTAGACGATTGCCGCAAACAGAGGGTTGCGACGCGAAAAAAAATCGCACAAATTTAAAAATAAATATCCGAAATTCCTATTTATAATAAATAAAAAACCAGCCATTCGGCACATTCTTTCGGCCGCACGGACGGCGGGTGTAGTCATTTTCGGAATATATTTCATAAATTTGTCCCCGATTAAACAATTTTATCGAAAGTGATCAACTACAAATTACATACCTTAACGAATGGATTGCGCGTGGCAGCGAGTCGTGATCGACACTCGAAGCTGGCGGCGGTCAATCTGCTCTATTGCGTCGGTGCGCGAAACGAACATCCCGACCATACGGGCTTTGCGCATCTGTTTGAACATCTGATGTTTAGAGGCACGCGACGTATCCCCGATTTTGATACTCCCGTGCAAATGGCGTGTGGCGAGAACAACGCCTTCACCAACAACGATTATACCGATTTTTATATCACGCTGCCGACGGCAAATGTCGAGACAGCGCTCTGGCTCGAAAGCGACCGAATGACGGGCCTGCGCCTCTCGCGTCGCAAGTTCGAAGCTGAGAAACGTGTTGTGCTTGAAGAGTATAACCAACGCTATCTGAATCAACCCTATGGCGACCAGATGATGCTTGCGCGTGCGCTTCACTACCGCGTGCACCCTTACCGTTGGGCGACCATCGGATTGTCGCCCGACCACGTGGCAGCGGCGACGATTGCCGAGGCCGAGGCATTTTATCATCGCTACTATCGCCCTTCGAATGCCATTTTGAGCGTGGTGGGCGATATTGAGGAACAGCGCGTTTTTGAGCTTGCTGAGAAGTGGTTTGGAGGTATTGCCGACGAGCCCTTCACTCCCGATGTTTTGCCCGTCGAGCCCGAGCAGACCGAAGCGCGCCGTTTGGAGGTTGAGCGCAATGTGCCTGCGACCTCGATCACGATTACCTTCCCGATGGGTGACCGCCATAGCCGCGACTACTATCTGCTTGATTTGGTGAGCGATCTGCTGGCCGGAGGCGAGTCGGCTCGACTGTACGATGCGCTGGTGCGTCATCGCCGATTGTTCGGTGCGGTCAATGCCTACATTACGGGCGATGTCGATGAGGGAATGTTCGTGATGACAGGTCAGGTGGCGCCGGGTGTTGAGGTTGCGGCGGCTGAGGCGGCTTTGTGGGACGAACTGCACCGCTTGCAAACCGAGCGCGTGGGCGACTATGAGCTAGAAAAAGTGCGCAATAAGTTCGAGGCAGGAGTGCTGTTTGGCGAGCTGAATGTGATGAACAAGGCGATGAACTTAGGTTACTATTCGATGCTCGGTACGCCCGAGTTGATCAATGGCGAGGTGGAGATCTATCGTTCGATCTCTGCCGATGAGATTGTTGAGGGATGTCGCCGTATATTCACTCCCGAGAGAAGTTCAACCCTAATCTACCGTGCTACAAATGAAACGAAATAGTATGCCTCGTCGCCCGTCGATCCGTATTCCCAAGAGTGTCGATGTGGCCACTGCGCGCCTGTCGATGTTGTCGAATGGTGTACGTCTGTATATGCTTGAAAATCACGAACAAGAGGTCGTGCGCCTGAGCTTTGTTTTCGGTGCGGGATCGTCGCGCCAAACGACTCTCTTCTCGGCAACGGCAACCGCCAATCTGCTCAGCGAGGGTAGCGATCGCTACACCGCACGACAGATTGCCGAGCAACTCGATTTCTATGGCTCGTATTTTGATATTTCGGTCGATCGCGATGTGGTTGTGGTGAGCTTCTGCGCGCTGTCGAAGTTCTTCCTGCCGACGTTGAGTATGGCCGAGGAGATTCTGCTCCGTCCCGCCTTCCCGCAGGAGGAGTTCGACTCCTACCGAATGAAGCGTCGCCAGCGATTGTCGATCGAGCGTCGCAAGGTCGATGTGCGTGTGCGTGAGGAGTTTGCAGCGGCGATGTTTGGTGCCAATCATCCCTACGGTATCTCGGCCCCCGAGTCAGCTTATGACACCCTGACGCGCGATGCGGTCGTCGATTTCTACCGCCGTCACTACACTGCCGACAACTGCTTTGTGGTATGCAGTGGTGACCTGTCGAACGAGGTGCTTGCCGCGATCGAGAATATCTGTATGCAACTGCCTCAGAGTGGCGACCGACGAGAGTTGATTTTTCCCGAGGCGGTGCAAACTCCGAGCGTGCGTTTGGAGCACGAAGGCGCGGTGCAGTCGGCTGTGCGTGTGGGTCGTATGCTGTTCACTCGTAATCACCCCGATTATGTTGGTATGCAGGTGGTTGCGACGGTGCTGGGTGGTTACTTCGGTTCGCGCCTGATGCGTAATCTGCGCGAGGAGCGTGGCTACACTTATGGCGTTTTTGCGGGTATGGTCAACCTCGATCGTGCGGGTTATCTGGCTATCGCTACGCAGGTTGCTGAGGCTGCTCGCGAGGATACACTGCACCAAATCTATACCGAGATCGAGCGTCTGCGCCACGAACTGATTTCGGAGGAGGAGCTCGGTCTGGTCAAGAATATTATGGTGGGCGAGATGATGCGAATTTTGGACGGTCCGTTCGGTATTGTCGATGTGACGATCGAGAATGTTCAGTGCGGAACGGACAACCACGCCGTCGAGCGTACGGTTGAGGCCATTCGTCGTTGCACGCCCGAGGATGTGCAGCGCCTTGCGGAGAAGTATCTGCGTCGTGAGGATCTGGTTGAGGTCACAGTGGGGTAGGATAATGAATCGATTTTTTTCGTTATATTTGCATCAATAAAACTCTGGCAAAATGGAAGTAATTAACGAAAATAAGCACGACTACAAGCGTGAGGATTTCGAGCCGCAGTCGAAGGCGCTGGTGCCGTCGGATATCGAGCGCTATGGTGACCACTATTCCGAAAATAAATTTACCTCGAAACTGGGTAAGGTGGCCAAGAGGCTGGGAGGCAAGGCATTGGAGGCGGTGCTGACACTTTATTATGTGTTGCGTTCGCCGTCGGTATCGACTGCCGACAAGGCTAAGATTTATGGTGTGCTCGGTTACTTTATTCTGCCTTTTGATATCGTTCCCGACCTGTTGCCGATGATTGGTTATGCCGATGATATCAGTGCGCTGTTTTGGGTGGTCAATGTGGTGTGGAAAAACATCACGCCCGAAGTTCGCGACCAGGCCCGCGCTAAAGTTACCGAGATAATGAGCAAATAAACTATTCGAATTGACAATAAAAAAGCCGCACCTTGACTGAGAGGTGCGGCTTTCTATTTTGGGAATGTGATGGACTACATCTCCTTTGCGGCGCGCTTGCGGTCGACCTCGTTCAGGAGGATCTTGCGTAGGCGCATCGACTTGGGCGTAACCTCCACGTACTCATCTTCTTTGATGTACTCCAAAGCCTCCTCCAACGAGAAGACAACGGGGGGCACGATCACAGCCTTGTCGTCCGAACCCGACGCACGCATATTGGTCAGCTGCTTAGCCTTTGTGACGTTGACCGTGATGTCGCCACTGCGGGTGCTCTCGCCAATCACCTGGCCGCAATAGACCTGATCCATAGGCGAGATGAAGAAGCGACCGCGATCCTGCAACTTGTCGATCGAGTAGGCGTATGCAGTACCCGTCTCCGACGCGATCAGCGAGCCATTGGTGCGCATCTCGATCTCGCCAACCCACGGCTCAAAGCCCTTCAAACGGTGGGTCATAATTGCCTCACCGGCTGTTGCGGTCAGCATATTCGAGCGCAGACCGATGATGCCGCGCGAGGGAATCGAGAACTCCAATCGCGTGCGACCACTATCCGATTCCATATTTACGAGTGTACCTTTGCGCTTGGTAGTCAGTTCAATAACCGTACCTGCATATTCGTCGGGGCAGTCGACTGTCATCTCCTCGATAGGCTCGCACTTCACGCCGTCGATCTCCTTGATGATTACCTTCGGCTGACCAACCTGCAACTCGTAGCCTTCGCGGCGCATCGTCTCGACCAGCACCGAGAGGTGGAGCACACCACGACCATAGACATTGAAACTATCGGCATTCACGCCCTGCTCAACGCGCAGTGCGAGGTTCTTTTCGAGCTCACGATCCAGGCGCTCCTTGATGTGGCGCGAGGTAACATACTTACCGTCCTTGCCGAAGAAGGGCGAGTTGTTGATTGTGAATAACATCGACATAGTCGGCTCGTCGATAGCGATCGGGGGCAGCGGCTCGGGATTCTCGTAGTCGCAGATGGTGTCGCCGATCTCGAAACCCTCGATACCAACCAGCGCGCAGATCTCACCACAGCTAACCTTTTCGACCTTCGTCTTACCGAGACCCTCGAAGACCATCAACTCCTTGATCTTGCTCTTCTGCATCGTCTGACCGTCACGCTTTGCGAGCGTAATATTCTGTCCTGCACGTAGTTCGCCACGTGTAACCTTGCCCACTGCAATACGACCTACATAGGGCGAATATTCGAGCGAGGTGACGAGCATTTGGGGCGTTCCCTCGACCACTTCGGGCTCGGGTATCTCGTCGATAATTGCGTCCAGCAGCGGGGCGATACTACCCGTCGGCTCCTGCCACTTATGCGACATCCATCCCTGCTTCGCCGAGCCGTAAATCGTCTTATAATCAAGCTGCTCTTCGGTCGCGTCGAGCGTGAACATCAGGTCGAAAACCTGCTCATTGACCACCTCGGGACGGCAGTTGGGTTTATCGACTTTGTTGACCACAACGATCGGCTTTTTACCCAGCGAGAGAGCTTTCTGCAATACGAATCGTGTCTGCGGCATCGTGCCCTCGAACGCATCAACCAACAGCAGCACGCCGTCGCACATATTGAGCACGCGCTCGACCTCGCCACCGAAGTCGGCGTGACCGGGGGTGTCGATGATGTTTATTTTGTAGTCCTTGTAGATTACCGACACGTTCTTCGAGAGGATCGTGATACCACGCTCGCGCTCCAGATCGTTGTTATCAAGAATCAGGTCGCTACCCTTTTTTTCGCCGTCGCGGAGCAGATGTCCCGCCAGAATCATCTTATCGACGAGGGTTGTTTTGCCGTGGTCGACGTGGGCGATGATAGCGATATTGCGTAACTTTTGCATATATCCTTAAATTTTTAACGTCGCAAAGTTACAAAAATATCCGCGAAAGTGTTACATTTGTATGTAAATATAGATACTTATGGGCCGAATACTTGAACTTTCACGCGACGGAAAACTGATGAGCCGCATCGTTATGGGCGGTTGGGAGCACGATCTGCACCCGCTTTTGCCGTGGGGACACCGCGTTATCGTCATCACCGACAGCGCGATAGCTCGTCGCTACCGCCGCCTGATCAATCAATACGAACACATCGTCATCGGTACGGGCGAGAAGATCAAAACTCTCGCTACGATCGAGCAACTCCACCGCGAACTGATCGAGCGCGGCGCTGACCGACAGACCTTCCTGCTCGGTATCGGCGGCGGCATTGTGACCGACATCACGGGATTCGTCGCCTCGACATTTATGCGCGGTGTGCGTTTCGGATTTGTTTCGACGACGCTGCTCGGACAGGTCGATGCCAGCGTGGGTGGTAAGAATGGCGTCAATCTCGACGGCTACAAGAATATGATCGGCTGTTTTAATCAGCCCGAATTTGTGTTGTGCGACATCGGAATGTTGCGCACACTCTCTGATCGTCAGTTCCGTGCCGGTCTGGCCGAACTGATCAAGACGGGTATGCTCGGTAATCGAGTGCTATTCGAAATGGCTGAGGCGCTGACCTTTGACGAGGTGCGTCGCGATCCGTTGCTGACGGCCGATTTGGCACTGATGGCCATTAAGATCAAGGCCGGCATTGTCGAGCGAGATGAGCGTGAGAGTGGCGAGCGCCGCAAACTCAACTTGGGACATACCGTAGCACACGCTATCGAGAAGTGCTCGCGCAAGATGTTGCACGGCGAGGCCGTTGCAGTCGGTTGTGTCGTAATGGCGCGCCTGGCGGTCGATATGGGTCTACTACCCGCACGCGACGCTGAGCGTATCGAGCGCCTCTTTGCTCGAATGGGCTTCACGCTCACCTCACCTGCGCCGATCGAGAAGTTGATCGCTGCTCTGCGTAAGGATAAGAAGTCAGCAGGCGACCAGATCAAGATCGTGCTGCCCACGGCCATTGGTCAATGCGAGGTTCGCTCGGTGATGTTCGATTGGCTCGACGAGCGCCTGCGTCAAGTGATGAAATAACACATAACAACGATAACTACTATGGACAGACGTAAAATGTTGAAAATGACGGGTACGGCACTGCTCGGAACAGCGCTGTTTGGCCCGACGGTTTTGGCTGGTGAGTCGAACGACACAGCGAAAAATGAGAACAAGAAATCGCGTCGCCCCAAGGCGCTGGTGATTGGTGCTCATCCCGATGACCCCGAAACCTGCTGCGGCGGTACGATGATCCAGCTGCGCAAGGCGGGCTACGATGTCGTGTCGATCTATATGACTAAGGGTGAGCGCGGTATCGAAGGTAAGTCGCTCGATGAGTCGGCTACAATTCGCGTTGCTGAGGCGATCAAGGCGTGCGAGATTATGGACGTGAAGCCAATCTTTATGACGCAGATCGACGGCGATGCGCAGGTTAATAAGGAACGCTACGTCGAGATGCGCGAGCTGATTGCTGCCGAGGCTCCCGATATCGTCATTACACATTGGCCGATCGATTCGCATCCCGATCATCGTGTTTGCTCGTTGCTGGTCTATGATGCTTGGCGTCGCTTGGGCTATAACTTCGAGCTGTTCTACTGTGAGGCAATGAGCGGTATGCAGTCGCAATGTTTTGCTCCGACCGATTGGGTCGATATTTCGGATGTTGCCGAGCAGAAACGCCGTGCGTGTGATTGTCACGTGAGCCAGGGTATGGATCATATCTATGAGTGGCACGGCGATATGGAGCGTTTCCGTGGTCGCGAATTCCACTGCGATCGCGCCGAGGCATTCGTGCACCTGCGTCGCAGCAATAACGATATTTTCTAAACGGAGATTTCTCTCTTGAAATGATAATCCCGACGGGTCGAGCGCGACTTGTCGGGATTTTTTTGTAATATTATAGTAGATTCAAACTACTGAACATCAATCTGTAAGCCTCGGCCTTTTTGTCGAGGGCAAGGGGATAGGCGCGCGAGGTGGAGGGCATACGCCAAAAGGTGATCGTGCGCTCGCCAACGACTATCTGCGCGCTCGAACCAACGGCGGGTATCGCGCAGGCAAATCGTTCGGCAATGGTTTCGGTGGCCTTCTGTCCCGTCGTGACGATCGCCTGACAGTCAGGGAGTTGCGCCAATAGAGCCTTGATATCGGTCGGCGTGACCACCTCCAAGAACTTATCCGAGGCGTTATCTTTCAGTCGGCGCACTTCGCAGGCGGTGTCGTAGAGTGCGATGCCCTGCTGTCGGCAAAAGGCGGCAATGCGCTCAGCGTCAAAACGTTTCTCGCTCGCGATCTCAAAATGACGGCGCTCGCCAAAGAAGAGCAGACCCATCACTCGCCACATATCGTTGATCCAATTCGGGTAGAAAAACTCCATCGACCAGCGTTCGCGCTTCGGGGGAAAACTACCGAGCATCAACACGCGAGCCCCTTTGGGCAGAAAGGGTTGCAATGGGTGGCGTTCGGTGGGTATGGGCATAGTGCGGCGAAGATGTTATAGCACGGGGCGTTCCAGCTGATCGGAGATCTTGCGGCGCTCGTCGTTGAGGATCGAGATCTTGTGCAGTAACTCCATCTGCAAGTTCTCGTCTATGTCACTCTTTTTCAGCTCCTCGGTGAGGTCGGCGATAATTGACTTGATCACAGCTGCTTTGTAGAGAATTACGGCGCGCGGAACGGCTGTCGAGAGGCGCTCTTGCTCACTTTCGACATTCATATCGTGCAACTCCCAGATCTTGCTTGCCACGTAGTTCTCCTCCGAGGTGTAGAGATCAACCGCCGCCTTGCAAACCTCAGGGTCGGGATGGTTGATGAAGTGATATTGCGGAATCTCGCGGGTCGGCTCCGATTCGTCGAAGAGCGTGCGGAAAGTCTGTAATATGTTGTAATATACGGGAGTACGGAACTCCAATTCGTTAATTTCGAGGTCGCCCAAGATGGTTTCGGCAACGTTTAGCTGCACAATCTCGCGACCCTCCTTGAAATCAAAATCGCAATGACCATACTTGATGAGATATTTGCTCAACTCGCGTTCGAGCGACTCGACGCTGCTGCCTACCGCGCCATCGTAGCGTCGTTCGGCACTCTTCTGCTCGCGGATATAGCTCTGCTGGCGGCGGATAAACTCGGTTGCCTCCTTGTCGTTGCTTGCCGTAACGCGCTTGCGAGCCACCTCGGCCAGCAGCACCTGCTCGTCAATCTGCATCAACTCGGCGCACTCCTTGACATAAACTGCGCGCGGAATGGGGTCGGGAATCTGCGCAATCGAGGTCACGATATTGCCAATCAAACCTGCTCGTTTGATCGGATCGCCTGCCGCCTCAGCCATCAGTAGATTGGCCTTGAATGTGATGAAATCGCGCTCGTTATCAGCGATATATGCTTTCAACTGGTCGGAGGTGTGTCGGCGTGCAAATGTATCGGGGTCGTCGCCCTCGGGTAGCTGCACCACGCGCACGTTCATACCCTCGCGCAGGATCATATCAATACCGCGTAACGAGGCCTTTAAACCTGCCGAGTCGCCGTCGTAGATGACCGTCATATTGCGCGTGAAGCGCTTGATCAGCTGAATCTGCTCGACCGTCAGCGAGGTGCCCGACGACGCCACAACATTTTCAATGCCAGCTTGGTGCATCGAGATCACATCGAGGTATCCCTCGACCATAATGGCGTAGTCCTGCTGCTGGATAGCCTTCTTGGCGAAGAACAATCCGTAGAGTACGTTTTTCTTGCTATATACCTCGCTCTCAGGCGAATTGACATACTTTGCGACATTCTTGTCGGAGCGCATCGTGCGACCACCGAATGCTGTGACGCGACCGCTGACCGTATGCACGGGGAAGATGACGCGACCGCAGAAACGGTCATAGTAACCGCCCGTCTCGCGTTTGATTGTCAGTCCAGTATCGACCAGAAACTCCTCTTTGTAACCCTTTGCTAGGGCCTCGCGCGACATAGCGTCGCCAGCCGAGGGACAGTAACCGAGCTGGAATCGTGCAATCATCTCGTCCGACACGCCACGTCCGCGCAGGTATGACAGCGCCACGCTGCGACCCTCGTCGGTGCGGTGCATCTCATTGACAAAGTACTTGGCCGCGAAGTCATTAACCGCCATCATACTCTCGCGGCGGTTCTCACGCTCCTTATCCTCGTTGGTCATCTCGCGCTCCTGCACCTCGATGCCATACTTGCGCGCTACGACTTTGAGTGCCTCGACATAGCTCAGGCTCTCGTGCTCCATCACGAAGGTGATGGCGTTGCCGCCCTTGCCGCAGCCGAAACATTTATAGACGCCTTTCGTGGGCGAAACGACGAATGAAGGGGTTTTTTCGTTATGGAACGGACAGCACGCCTGATAGTTGACGCCCTTTTTGCGGAGCGTAACGTAGTCGCTAATCACCTCGACGATATCGGCGGTGGCGTATATTCTATCTATTGTGGCGCGGTCGATCATAGGATTACAAAGGTAGTGATTTTTTTCGAAGTGATCCTATTCTTCGAGCGAAATAGTGCGGAACGAATAATATCTCGCTACTAAGTAGCTGTATGCTACCGAAATAACGGTTGTTACTGCTTTGGCGGGTGTTGCCCAGACGCCTGCGCGCTCTACCAACAGTTTCATACATACATAGTTGAGCAGGATCGAACCGCCGACCGAGAGGGCATAGCGCCACAGTTGGCGACCACGCGGTAACTTAGAGCGGCGGAATGCCACGTTGCGATTGAGCCAAAAACCGTTGAAAAATGTGATCGGGAAGACCACCGCCAACGAGGCGATGTGTGGTGACATAACGACCACACCCAAGTCGATAAAGCGCTCTGCAACAACATAATGGTAGATCAGGTAGTAGAGCACCAGATCGAGTGTCATATTGGCGGCGCCGCACACTCCGTAGCGGAACGTCTCGCGCGACACTAGACGGTTGATGGGTGTAATATAGAATAGGTCGATCGTGCGACCGATCATTTCGGCTAATTTCATTGTTGTTTCTCCTTTTGTCGTTGCAGTTCGTACATCAAATCGCGGAATTTCGCAGCCGCCATAAAATCCAACTCTTTGGCAGCGCGCTCCATCTGCTCGCGCGCGGTGGCGATCGCAACATCGAGTGTATCGCCTTGTGCGGGCGTGCCCGTAGCGTTGTAATCGGCCTTTACGTCGGCGGCAATCGATAGCCCGAGCGGTTCGAGTGGCGTATATTTCGCTGCTGTGCTTTCGCTCTCGACCGCTGCCAATTCGAGCAGGTTGTTGCGACCTGAACCGCTCTTTTGAGCCTGTCGGGGCAGCATCTGATGTTCGATATTGTAGGTTAGCTGTTTCTCGCGGCGGCGGTTGCTCTCCTCGATGGCCATACGCATCGAGTCGGTGCAACGCTCGGCATACATAATCACGTTGCCCTGCGCGTGACGAGCTGCGCGACCCGCTATCTGCGTGATCGAGCGTACGTTACGCAGGAATCCCTCCTTGTCGGCGTCCATAATCGCAACCAATCCGACCTCGGGCAGATCCAATCCCTCGCGTAGCAGGTTGACGCCCACCAGCACATCGAACGAGCCCGCGCGCAGGTCGTCGAGGATCTGCACACGCTCCAATGTTTCGATGTCCGAGTGGATATATCGGTTGCGCACGCCCACGCGGTCGAAGTAGCGCGACAGCTCCTCGGCCATACGTTTGGTAAGGGTCGTGACGAGGATCTTATCGCCACGACGCACACGTGTGTCGATCTCCTCCATTAGGTCGTCGATCTGGTTGTCGGTTACCTTGACCTGTAACGGCGGATCGACCAATCCCGTCGGGCGGATCAACTGCTCAATAACGGCGCCTTCGCTCTTAATCAATTCATAATCAGCGGGTGTTGCACTTACGTAGATCGACGTCCCGACCAACGACTCGAACTCCTCGAAACGCAACGGACGGTTGTCGATCGCGGCGGGTAGGCGGAATCCGTACTCCACCAGATTGACCTTGCGGGCGCGGTCGCCACCATACATTGCGCGCACCTGCGGCAGGGTTACGTGGCTCTCGTCGATCACCATTAGGTAATCCTTCGGGAAGTAGTCGAGCAGACAGAAGGGACGGCTGCCCTCGCTGCGACCGTCGAAATAGCGCGAGTAGTTCTCGATGCCCGAGCAGTAGCCTAACTCCTTGATCATCTCCAAGTCGTACTCGACACGCTGTTTGATTCGCTTGGCCTCGACTACGCGTCCCTCACGTTCGTAGAATGATATGCGCTGCCCCAGGTCGAGCTGAATCTGTCGTACGGCCGAGTCGATACGCTCTTTGGTCGTAACGAACAGATTTGCAGGGAATATAGTCACGCTGTCGAGCACTTCGAGGCGTTGTCCGCTCGCGGCGTCGATGCGCTGAATCTGCTCGATCTCGTCGTCGAAGAACATCACGCGAATGGTCGTCTCGCCGAATGCCTGCATAATGTCAATTACATCGCCATTGACGCGGAACGTGGCGGGCGTGAGAACACTCTCGGTGCGGGTGTAGAGCGCCTCAACAAGTCTGTACATAAAGATCTTGCGGCTGATGACTTCGCCCGTTTTGATATGCACTGAGGTGGCGTGGAAATCGGCGGGGTTGCCAATGCCATAGAGGCACGACACGCTCGAAACGACAATCACGTCGCGGCGACCGCTGAGCAGTGCCGACGTAGCGCTCAGTCGCAATTTCTCGATCTCGTCGTTGATCGAGAGATCCTTCTCGATGTAGGTATCGGTCGAGGGAAGATATGCTTCGGGCTGATAGTAGTCGTAGTACGAAACGAAGTACTCGACTGCATTGTTCGGGAAGAAGTTCTTGAACTCGCCATAGAGCTGAGCTGCAAGGGTTTTGTTGTGGCTCAGAACGAGTGTCGGGCGGTTGAGCTGGGCAATAACATTCGCCACCGTAAAGGTCTTGCCCGATCCCGTAACGCCCAGCAGAGTGTTGTGGGGCGTGTGCGAGCGGATCGAGCGCACCAATTCAGCGATGGCTTCGGGTTGGTCACCCGTAGGCTGATAGTCCGATATAAGTTCAAAGTCCATAATCTGCAAAGTTATGTAATAATTCGCTATAAACAAAAAACATATTATATCAGAGTTAATTTTCGTAAGAAACGGGTGGCAGTTCTGAAAATTATGTGTAATTTTGAACTTTGGAATTAAGTGTACGCAAAATGTTACGAACGCTCACAGTTGAAAATTACGTATTGATCGATCGCCTCGAAATGGAGCTCGATCGCTCGCTCAACATTATCACGGGTCAGACGGGTGCCGGTAAGTCGATCTTGCTGGGCGCACTCGGCTTGCTGCTTGGCAATAAGGCCGAGGGCGGTGCGATGCGTGATGAGAGCCGTAACTGCGTGATTGAGGGTCAGTTCGATGTCGAGGGCTACGGTTTGGAGAGCTTTTTCGACGAGAACGACATTGATTATGATCCTTCGCTGACCATTCGTCGAGTGATTACCCCTGCGGGTAAGTCGCGCTCGTATGTCAACGATCTGCCCGTCGGTCAGAGCGTGCTGCGCGAGTTGGGCGTGCGCTTGGTCGATATCCATTCGCAACATCGTAATCTGATACTCTCGGACGATAAATTCCGTATCGGTGTGGTCGATTCTATCGCAGGTTGCGGTGTGCAAGTGGGGGAGTATCGCAAGGCTTATGACGAGTTACAGGTTGCCGAGCGTGAGCTGGCGCAACTGCGTGCCGAGGCCGAGCGCAATCGCCGCGATGAGGAGTGGATTCGCTTTCAGGTTGAGGAACTTACGGCGGCTAATCTGCGCGAGGGAGAGTTGGCGCGTATCGAGGCTGAGCAGAGAGTGCTGGCTAATGCCGACGCGATTGGCGAGGCTATCGTGGCGTCGCGCAATGCACTCG
Source organism: Rikenellaceae bacterium (assembly GCA_017379895.1). Classification (GTDB taxonomy): domain Bacteria; phylum Bacteroidota; class Bacteroidia; order Bacteroidales; family Rikenellaceae; genus Alistipes. The sequence goes on from JAFNVH010000007.1 coordinate 13,526, forward strand.
ATGACGAGCAGGTGGGCGTGCTGCTGCAACTGAAAACGATCGAGCAGGCGATGAGTGGCGTGGCGGCAACATATACACCCGCTGGCGAACTCTTCGAGCGTGTTCATTCGGCACTGCTCGATTTGAAGGACGTATCGTCGGAACTGGCGTCGGCTGCCGAGTACATTGATGCCGATCCCGAGCGTCTGTCGCAGGTTGTGTCGCGCATCGACCTGATCTACTCGCTGCAACAGAAACATCGCGTTGGGAGCGAGGCGGAGCTGATCGCCCTGCGTGAGAAATATACTGCCCAACTTCAAACGATTACATCGGGCGATGAGCGCATTGCGGCACTTGAAAAACATATTGGAGAGTTGCGTGCCGAGGCTCTGCGTCGTGCCGATGAGATTCACGAACTGCGCACGAAGGCGGTGCCCGCGATTGATGCGGAACTGAGTGCGACACTGGCCGAGTTGGGTATGCCGTCGGCTCGATTCACGGTCGATGTGGCGGCTCAGGAGGAGTTAATGCCTACGGGTCGCGACCGCGTGTCGTTCCTCTTTACGGCAAATATGGGTCTTGCGCCTCAACCCGTCGAGAAAATCGCATCGGGTGGTGAGATTTCGCGTGTGATGTTGGCGTTGAAGGCTTTGGTGGCGCGCTCGATGCAACTGCCGACCATTATTTTCGACGAGATCGATACGGGTGTTTCGGGTCAGATTGCCGACGCTATGGGTCGTATCATTTCGAATCTGTCGCGCTCGATGCAGGTGATCAACATCACCCACCTGCCGCAGGTAGCCTCGAAGGGTAAGACGCACTTCGTTGTTTATAAGGAGGATACACTGCTCGGTGCAATTACCTCGATTCGTCAGCTCTCGGCTCGCGAGCGCGTTGACGAGATCGCTAAAATGCTCAGTGGCTCGACCGTGACGACCGCCGCTGTTGAGCAGGCGAAGTGTTTGCTTGATGCGAAATAATCTGCCGCATTATAGAATTTCCTTATGCTGCTATAAAAATTATCAATTTGACAAATAGTTTTTCGTGTATTATCTTTGTACCAGCAAACAAACGATAACATACAAAAACTATTAATACTATGGCAACTGTCAATCTTACACGAGGCGAATTCCTGACTCGAATCGCCGATATCGAGAATAGCCCCACTCAATGGAAATATTTAGGTAACCGCCCTGCGCTGGTTGATTTCTATGCACCTTGGTGCGGTCCTTGCAAGTCGTTAATGCCGATACTCGAAGAGCTCGCCGAGGAGTATGCCGGCAAGGTCGATATCTATAAGGTTAATGTCGAGAGCGAGCAGCAGCTGGCCGATGAGTTTGGTATTCGTTCGATTCCGACACTGCTCTTTATTCCGACCGAGGGGCTGCCGCAGACCCGATTGGGCGCGATGCAGCGCTCGCAACTCCGCGAGGTATTCGACAGAATGAGATAATATACAAACCTTAAAACATATAGTAGATTTATGGCAACCAAGTTTTATAAGTGCCGCCATTGCGGCAATGTGATCGAGAAGATCGTTGATTCGAAAGTCCCTGTTGTTTGTTGTGGCGAGAAGATGGAGGAGCTCGTGCCGAATACCGTCGAGGCGAGCGAGGAGAAACACCTGCCCGTTGTAACCCGCATTGACGACTGCTCGATTAAGGTCGAGGTGGGTAGCGTGGCACACCCGATGCTGCCTGAGCACCACATCGCATTTATCTATGTCGAAACCGAGAATGGCGGTATCCGCGTCAATCTGAGCGACAAACCCGAGGCTGTCATCTGCACCTGCTCATCGCGACCGATTGCGGTGTATGAGTATTGCAACTTGCACGGGCTGTGGAAGACTACATTGTAAATGAGAGAGATTTCGTAAGATAATTTTGTAAGACCATTACCATTCCTATTACTATTGTAAGCAGAGCCGCGCCACCTTGTTTGTAGGGGCGCGGCTCACTTTGTTATATCACTGCGGTCAGTTGGGTTATTATATCAGGTAAGAAACTTTGGTCAGTGGTGAAATTGAACGATAGCGCAAGATCGTTCTCGATGTGTCGCACCTTGACCTTTGCTTGGATCAATC
>JAFNVH010000069.1 GCA_017379895.1 Rikenellaceae bacterium
GTTTCTATTTGGTTATTAATTAAATATTATCGTATATTTGCACTCTCGAACGAACAATTAACTTAAAAAATATAACAACTATGACAAAGGCTGATATCGTAAACGAAATTGCCAAAAGTACCGGTGTTGAGAAGGTACAGGTTCAGCAGATTGTTGAGGCTTTTATGGAGAGCGTAAAGGACTCGTTGGCTGAGAACAACAATGTTTATCTGCGCGGTTTCGGTAGCTTCATCATCAAGAAGCGCGCTACCAAGGTGGCTCGTAACATCTCGAAGAATACTACCATTACTATTCCCGAGCACAACATCCCCGCATTCAAGCCCGCTAAGAGCTTTGTTGCTAAGGTAAAATAATTTAGGCAAGTTTATTCACTCTTAAAATTACAAGATTATGCCAAGCGGTAAGAAAAGAAAAGGGCATAAGATGGCTACCCACAAGCGTAAGAAGCGTCTTCGCAAGAATCGTCACAAGAAGAAGAAGTAGGTAGCTCTCGTATGCGTGAGCACGATAAATAAAGCTAAAGACCGCTACTGCGGTTTTTGGCTTTATTTGTTATCAAACAACACCGATTCGAAAGAGTCAACCCCAAAAAAATCCTTGCGGTGCAAACTGCAGTCGGTCCCACATCAATTCAAAGAACACTTCAAAGAACACAACTCTACGACTGACTCCGCCAACCACCGCCGAAAATCCTCGATGCCAATTCGATTCTGGCCGAGGAAACCACTAACAGCTTAGCGTGTCTGACTCGTAGCAACACTCGACGCGCTCTAAATCAAATGAATAGAAAGGTACGGTCGCCGTTTCCGCCCGTGCCGCCCAACGCGAAAGGCAAAGTCAAAGCGGAACTCCAGATATATGAACAGAGAATTAATTATAAACGTTACACCGACTGAAATCACGATTGCTCTGGTCGAAGACAAGGTTTTGGTCGAACTAAATAAGGAACAATGTAAGACGGGATTTGCCGTCGGCGACATCTACCTGGGTAAGATCCGCAAGATTATGCCCGGTCTGAATGCCGCTTTTGTAAATATTGGCCACGAAAAGGACGCATTTATCCACTATCTGGATCTGGGCGCGCAGTTTGCCTCGCTATCGAAGCTCATTGCGGGTCAGAATGGCGGTCGCCGCCCAATGCGTCTTGAAGGTATGCAGTTGGAGCCCGCTATCGAGAAGGGCGGCAAGATCAGCTCATATCTTCAAGTGGGACAGAGCGTTATGGTTCAGGTGGCTAAGGAGGCCATCTCGACCAAAGGTCCGCGATTGACAGCCGACATCTCGTTGGCAGGTCGAAACGTGGTGCTGGTACCCTTCTCGAACAAGGTCTTCATCTCGCAGAAGATCCGTTCGAACGAGGAGAAAAAGCGTTTGAAGCGTATTGCTCAGGCCGTTCTGCCGCGCAACTTTGGTGTGATTATCCGCACAGCAGCGCAGGGCGCAACCGATGCCGATGTTGAGCACGATATTCGTTCGCTCATCGACAAGTGGCACACCGCGTTGGGCAATGTTCGCAACCAGATTCCTCCCGAACTGTTGCTCAGTGAGTTAAGTCGCGCAAACACGATTATTCGTGACTTATTGAACAGTTCATTCTCGTCGATTACGGTTGACGATCAGGCGATGTATGAGCAGATCCGCGACTACATCAAGGTGATCGCGCCCGACAAGGAGAAGATCGTGCGTCATTACAAAGGTTCGGTGCCCATTTTCGATAACTTCGACATCTCGAAGCAGATCAAATCGCTATTTGCCAAGTACGTTTCGTTGAAGCGCGGCGCATACCTGATCATCGAACACACTGAGGCTATGCACGTTATCGACGTCAATAGCGGCAACCGCACCAAGAAGGAGGACGATCAAGAGGTTACAGCGATGGAGGTCAATATGGCTGCGGCAGCCGAGATCGCGCGTCAGTTGCGTCTGCGCGATATGGGCGGTATCATCGTGGTCGACTTCATCGATATGCACAAGGCGCAGAACCGTCAGTTGCTGCACGAGCATATGACCAAGCTGATGGCTAACGACCGTGCAAAGCATACGATTCTGCCGTTGTCGAAGTTCGGTTTGATGCAGATCACGCGCCACAGAGTGCGCCCCGAGGCCATCTCGGACGTGAAGGATGTCTGCCCGACCTGCTACGGCACGGGTAAAATCGAGCCTACGATCCTGCTCGACCGCAAGATCGAGAACCAGATCTCGTATCTGGCCAACGACAAGGGCATTAAGTATATCCGCCTGAGAGTGAGCCCCTACGTGGCGTCGTTCTTGAAGCGCGGTTTGCTGTCGTTGCGTATGCGCTGGTGCCTGCGCTATCGCTGTCGCATCGTAATCACCGAAGACCAATCGGTAGGTATCGTCGAGACACGTTATCTCGATCGAAAGGGCCGCAATTTGGTGGACTAAACAACGTGGGGCGGTCAATGTGCCGCCCCTCAATATATATTTAGGTATAAACAATGACTCCCCGCGATCAACTGCTCTCGGCTATCAACCGCGATGAGGCCTTTATCGAACTGAACCGTCAGCTCGATCGGGGTACTACGTCCATCCGTCTGGAGGCGTTGGCGGGATCAGCATACGCCGTTGCGGCAGCAGCGACGATTCGCAAGCGCGGAGGTGTGCATATTCTGGTGGCTGACGACCGCGACGCTGCGGCATACACCGCCGCCGATCTCTACGCTCTGCTTGATGCCGAGCGAGTTATGTTTCTGCCTACGTCGTACAAGCGCTCGATTCAGTTCGGGCAGGAGGACGCGGGTGGCTCGGTGCAACGTACCGCAGCGCTCAATGCCATTCGCAACTTCCACGGCGGCTATCTGGCCGTATGTACCTACCCCGAGGCACTTGCCGAGACGGTTGTGGCCGAGCGCGAGATGAGCAACCGCACAATTACGGTCAGCGTAGGCGAACATCTGTCGCACGAGACGCTGGTCGAACTGCTCGAAGAAGCAGGTTTCGTGCGTGTCGATTTTGTCTATGAGCCAGGTCAGTACTCACTGCGAGGCGGCATTGTCGATCTCTTTTCCTATTCGGAGAGCCGACCATTCCGTGTCGATTTCTTTGGCGATGAGGTCGATTCGATCCGCTCGTTCGAAATCTCGTCGCAGCTGTCGAAGGAGCGTTTGAACCGCATCGAGATTATTCCCAACCTGCGCGAGGTGCAACAGGCACGTGTTTCGGTGGCCGAATTTGCGGGGCCGAAGGTCTACTATTGGGTTGATGACGCGCAGCACGCCATACGCCGAATGAACGATATTCGCAAACGTCTGCTCAGCGATGGTCACGAGCCCTCGGAGATTGACGAGCGCGTGGTGTCGGGCAGTCTATTTATGGCCGACAGCCGCGAGGCGGTGATGTTGATGCACCGTACCGAGGCCGCAGGACGCGCGGCAGAGTGTACGATGGACTTCGCGACTTCGCCCCAACCCGCTTTTAATAAGAACTTTGCATTGCTGGCCGACGATCTGACGGCGCGCGCGATGCAGGGTTTCACATCATATATTCTCTCGGAGAACAAGGCGCAGATCGAGCGTCTGACAAACGTTTTCCGTCAGTCGGGACGCGCCTCGGTGCGTTTTGCGCCGCTGTCGCTGACGCTGCACGAGGGTTTCGTGTGGCCCCGATTGAAGATCTGCTGCTATACCGATCACCAGATTTTCGACCGCTACCACCGCTATCGTCTGCGTGGCGAAATTGCTCGCGACGAGAGCCTTACGGTAGCTGAGCTGAACGCCTTAAAGGTGGGCGACTATGTTGTTCACGTCGATCACGGCGTGGGACGCTTCGGCGGTCTGGTCAAGACGGTCGAGAACGGCAAGCAATTCGAGTCGATCAAGTTGGTCTATCGCGATGGCGACGTGCTGCTGGTCAATGTCCACTCGCTGCACCGCATCGCACGTTACAAAGCGGGCGACAGCGAGCCGCCAAAGATCTATAAACTCGGTACGGGTGCTTGGCAGAAGTTGAAGAACGCCACCAAAAAGGCTGTCAAGGATATCGCTCGCGAGCTAATCGCGCTCTACGCCAAACGCAAGGCGACCCCCGGATTTGCATTCTCGGCCGACGGATATTTGCAACACGAGTTGGAGGCCTCGTTCGAGTATGAGGATACGCCCGACCAGCAGAAGGCGGTCGAGGCCGTTAAGCAGGATATGGAGTCTACCCGCCCGATGGATCGTCTGGTGTGTGGCGACGTAGGTTTCGGCAAGACCGAAGTTGCTGTGCGTGCGGCATTTAAGGCCGTAACCGACGGCAAACAGGTGGCGATTCTGGTGCCGACGACGATCCTCTCGTTGCAGCACTACCGCACCTTCTCGCACCGTCTGCGCGAATTCCCTGTGCGTATCGAGCACCTGAGCCGAACAAAATCGAGCCGTGACGTCACGATGACACTGAACGACTTGGAGGCAGGTAAGATCGACATTCTGATCGGCACGCACAAAATATTGGGTAAAAACATACGATTCAAAGACTTGGGCCTGCTCATCATCGACGAGGAACAGAAATTCGGCGTGGGCGCAAAGGAGAAACTGCGCCAGATGAGCGTCAATGTCGATACGCTGACGCTGACCGCGACACCCATTCCGCGCACATTGCAGTTCTCGCTGATGGGTTCGCGCGACCTGTCGGTAATCTCAACCCCGCCGCCCAACCGACAACCAATTGTCACTGAGTCACATCTGTTCGGCGAGGAGATCATTCGCGAGGCTATCGAAGCCGAGTTGGCACGCGGCGGTCAGGTCTATTTCGTGCATAACCGCATCGACGATCTGCTCACAATTCAGGGTATGATCGCCCGCATCTGCCCCAAGGCGCGCACAGCGATCGGTCACGGACGTATGAATGCGCAGGATATGGAGAAGCTCATTATGGACTTCATCTATGGCGAGTTCGACGTGCTGATCGCCACCTCGATTGTCGAGAACGGCATCGATATCCCGAACGCCAATACAATCATCATCGACGGCGCTCACAAGTTTGGACTCAGCGAGTTGCACCAGATGCGCGGCCGCGTTGGACGCTCCGACAAGAAGGCATACTGCTATCTGCTCTCGCCGCCCGACGAGCTGCTGACCGACGATGCGCGACGCCGATTGCGCGCCATCGAGGAGTTCTCGGATCTAGGCTCGGGATTCAACATCGCGATGCAGGACCTCGATATTCGTGGCGCGGGCAACCTGCTCGGTGCCGAGCAGAGTGGCTACATCGCCGACATCGGATTCGAAACCTACCAGAAGATTCTGGCTGAGGCTATGGCCGAACTGCGCAGCGAGGGTGTCGATATGCACGACCTGCCTGATGCCGAACAATTTGCAAGGGGCGACAGCGAGGTGCGCTACGTCGACGACACGACTATCGACACCGACGTGCAGGCTCTGCTGCCCGACGCATATATCGGTCAGGCGGCCGAAAAATTGCGCCTTTATCGCGAATTGGACAACCTGACCCGCGAGGAGGACCTGATTGCCTTCGAAAAACGACTGATCGACCGCTTCGGACCTCTGCCGCGCGAGGCTGCGGAGTTGATGAATGTGGTCCGATTGCGTCGTGAGGCGATCGCTCTCGGTTTGGAGCGCGTGAAGGTCAAAAACGGCTTAATGATCGTGCATTTCGTTACTAATCAGCAATCTCCGTACTTCAAGAGCGATACGTTTATGAACCTGCTGCGCTCGATTACGGCACAACCGCAAAAATTTGTGCTGCGTCAGAATAATAATCGACTCGCAATGACCGTTAGAGCTATAAACAGTATCGAATCGGCTTGGCAAACATTGCACTCATTACGCTCGAATTCAGAGAACAATGAGGGCAAAAATTGATTTTTTGCCGTAAAATTTTGTTATACGAATTAAAAACACGATATTTGCAGTTACGATTGGAGTTTTTATCCATATCTGCTTGAATAATTGAAGCTAATGCGATTTTTTAGACACATAACAATCTTGCTCGCTACGGCGGCTTTTGCGCTTGTTCCCTCGATGCTTCGCGCTCAGGAGAGCAGCTTGAATGCATTCTCGCCCTACACCCTCTATGGTGTGGGTGAACTCCACACACCCGGTACAGTGGCTCAACGCTCGATGGGTGGCGTGGGTGTTGCAATGCAGAGCAACTTGGTTTACAACCCCCTGAACCCCGCAGCGCTGGGTAACACGATGCAGCAGTCGTTCATCTTCAACTTCGGAACCGAAGGCCAAAACTTCTACGCGAAGCAGGGGGATGCCAAAACAAGTTTCAACACGTTCAACGTGCGCGACATCGCAATTCAGTTCCCGATCACCAAACGATTGGGCGCAAGCATCAGCGTAACTCCGTATAGCAGTGTTGGTTACCGAATCCTCACCGAGGAGACAAACCCCGACGTGATCGCTGATATCGGCTACGTGGACTACTACCACGCAGGCGAGGGTTCGATCACCGAGGCAAAAGTTGCAATGGGTTGGGAGCCTTTCAAGCGCTTCTACATCGGAGCATCGGCGATCTTCTACACCGGCGATCTCGACCGTTCGTACACAACCCGAATCACCGCTATCACCGCAGGTCAGGGTACATTCTCGTCGGCTGCGGCAATCGACAATTTCAGTGTTTCGCGCGTGTTGGGTAACATCGGTGCTCAGTATCACATCATTATGAAGCCCAAAGCTGCTTTGACTATTGGTGCTGTATACGATTTCGGAGGCGAGTTGAAGGCTAAAACCAAGCACTTCGTTTCATCGAACAACATCTATGGCGATACCGTAAAAATGACCCAGGGAGTAAGCCCCATCGCACTGCCCCGATCGGTAAGCGCAGGTATCTACTTCCATAGCTCTAAATGGGTTGCAGGTTTCGACTACGTATATCAGGACTGGAAGAGCAAAAACGAGTATGACGCTGTGAACCAAGTTGGTTACAACAATACTCACACTTATAAATTAGGTTTGCAGTTCACCCCCAACCGAGGCGACGTGCGTAATATCCTTAACCGTTGGTCGTACCGTCTGGGTGCTCGCTACGGTCAGTCGTATATGACATTCCGAGGTACGAAACTGCCCGAAATGGCGCTGACACTCGGTATCGGTATGCCGATCAAACTATTCGGCACATCGTCGATCGATGTCGGCATAGAGTTAGGACGACGCGGAACACTGTCGAATAGCTTGGTTCGCGACAACTACTTCAAGATTTCGATCGGTATGGCAATGTTCGGCGAGGATTACTGGTTCGCTCGTTACAAGATCGACTAACGATAGTAAACAGCCACACATCAAGCACTACAACGCTAACTTAAAAATTAAAGAACAGATAATCAAAATTTAACCTATTCAAAGAGAGATGAAAAATTTGAAGTCACTGCTCGTTGCAGCATTCTCGATCGCTGCAATGGCTGTATCCGCACAGGATTTCAGCAGCCCCCAGTTCGCAAAGTATGGCGAGACTCCCGAGGAGCGTAAGGCAAACGTACTGCTTTACAACTTCTACAAGGACGCTTACGTTAACCGTAACTGGGCAGAAACTACACGTATGTATCCTGAGGTAGTTGCTAAGTGCCCCAAGGCAAGCGTAAACATCTACATCTACGGTGCAACCGCTTACAAGGGCCGTATCGCTGCTGAGAAGGACGCAGCTAAGAAGGCTGAGTTGATTGACTCGCTGTTGTTCGTTTACGACCAGCGTATGGAGTTCTTCGGTGATCACGCTAAGTTCGGCGTTAAGACCACCTACCCCCTCAAGGCTCGTGAGTACTTGACCTACAAGTACGATGACCGTGCAGGTGTACGCGACATTATGGCTAAGGCTATCGATGCTTGCGGCGCAGATGTTGAGCCCGAGTTCGTAGTATTGGCTTTCTCGGAGTTGGTAGAGGACTACAAGACCTATATGGAGGTTGAGGCTGACGTAATTCTTGACACCTATGAGCGTTTCGAGCCTATGGTTGCTGAGAACGAGGAGGCAAAGGGTAACTTGGAGGCACTGTTCGGCCAGAGCGGCGCTGCTAAGTGCGAGAACCTGGAGAAGTTGTTCCGTTCGAAGTTGGAGGCTGCTCCCGAGGATTTGGCTCTGTTGGAGCGCGCATTCGGTTTGATGTCGCGTCCTTCGGCTAACTGCGGTGAGAACGCATTCTATATCGAGATCGCTGAGAAGCAGCACGCTGTGAAGCCTTCGGCTACAACCGCTGACTTCCTGGCTAACGTATTCCAGAACCGTGGCGAGAACCAGAAGGCGTTGAAGTATATCAACGACGTATTGGGCAACACGACCGATCCTATCGAGTTGTCGAAGCTCTACTCGCGTATCGCTGGTCTGGAGATCGCTCAGAACAACTTCGCGGAGGCTGCTAAGGCTGCTAAGACCGCTCGCGAGCACAATCCCGAGAACGGTTTGGCATACTTCTTCTTGGCTCAGGCTTATGCTGCTACTACCGGCGGTTGCCAGGGTATCGACAAGAACGCTGCTTATTGGGCTGCTTATGATATGATGTCGCAGGCTCGCAAGTTGATGGAGACAGACGAGGAGATGAAGTCGATCGTGGAGGTTGCTGACAAGATGATGGGCGCATATCGTGGTGGTTTCCCCACTGCTGAGGACGGCTTCTTCAACGACTTGAAGGCAGGCCAGGGCTACACCGTTAAGTGCGGTTTGGCAGCTGGTACTTCGACCACCGTTCGCTTCAAGTAATCAAAACTCTATTTCGAGTTCCGAATGAGAGGTTTGGAATATAGAAAATACGCATTGGTAGCACTCTCCATCGTGGGGAGTGCTATCTTGCTTACTGCCTGTGGCGGCGAACAACCCACTGAGGAACAGGCAGCCGAGACCATTATGACCGAGCATAGCATCAATCTGACGATGATCTCGACCGAGAACGGCGCAAAAGCATACCGATTCCAAACCCCGCTGATGGAGGGATACAAATTGGCAAAGGACCCCTATATGGAGTTCCGCGAAGGTATCGATATTACCACCTACAAAGGCGAAGGTGATACGACCGAGGTCGAGTCGCACCTGACAGCCCAATACGCAATCTTCTATGAGCAGCGAAAGCTGTGGGAAGTAAAGGGCAACGTGGTTGCAAAAAACAGTGAGGGTCAAACACTTTACACCCAGCAGTTGTTCTGGGACCAAAAGTCGAAACGTATCTACTCGAATGTCGACTGCAAGGTATTGATGGGTGAGGATTATTGGTTTGGCGAAGGTTTCGAGTCGGACGAGCAGATGAACGACTGGCACTTCCGTCGCTATCGCGGCCGTATGTGGATCGACGCCGACCCCAATGTTCCCGAAGATTCGACCGCAGTCAATACAACTTCAACCCCGACCGATTCGCGCAAAGTGAATCCCAATATCATTGGCGGTGATCGTACACGCTCACATTTGACTCCGGTAAATGCCAATAGCGAGAGCCGTCCAAACTACGAAACCCCTGCCGCACCGGCAAAGAACAAGCGTCGCGACGAGCCTAAACGCAAGGTCGAAAATGAGACGCTCAAACCAATGGAGATGTAGTCTCTATCTGGATGAGGAGAGGGAGGTATCCAAGATGATACCAATAATAATAAAGTAGACACCCGACTACTCAAAAAACGGGGATCGATAGCGGCGCGAGATCAAGACAACTCGCTAGCAAATAACTGATTACAGAATTACAACAGAGAGATGATCGTAAGTTCGATAATAGTGGTTTTGATAATGCTGATGCTGTCAGCGTTCTTCTCCGGTATGGAGATCGCCTTCGTCAGCGCCAACCGCCTCAAAACCGAGATCGACCGTAAACAGAGTCGCACGTTCGACTACATTGCCGATATCTTCACGCGCAATTCGAGCCAATATATCACCACGATTCTGGTCGGTAACAACATCGCGCTGGTCATCTATTCACTCTATATGTCGTCACTGATCCAGGTGATCGGTACGGCAATCGGTTGGGAGGCCGTAGCAAACGGTTCGGTGCTGCTCGAAACCGCCCTCTCGACCGTAATCGTCATCTTCTTGGGAGAGTTTATCCCCAAGTCGATGTTCAAGCTCAATCCCAATTTATACTTCCGAACATTCGCAATTCCGATCTTCCTGTTCTACATCATTCTCTACCCCATTGCCAAATTGACAACGGGCATTTCATATCTGATTCTCAGAATGTTGGGACAGAAGGTGAAGGATCGTCGCGCGATCGAACAGTTCGACCGCGAGGACCTAGCAACACTGCTCGAAGATACCACAGATAACGAACACGAGGAGAACGAAATCAAGCTCTTCCAGAACGTTCTGGAATTTCCCGATCTGGCCGTACGCGACTGTATGGTGCCGCGTGTCGATGTCGAGGCGGTAGAGGCCGATTGCCCCATCGAGGAGCTGACGGCACACTTCGCCGAGAGCCAATACTCGCGAATCTTCGTCTATGAGGATTCGATCGACAACATCATCGGCTATGTCAATTCGAAGAGTCTGTTCAACAACCCGACCAGCCTGCAAGAGGTGATGATGAAGGTCAACTATGTGCCCGAAACGATGCCTCTGCAACGCCTACTGACCGATTTCATCAAGCGCCGTAGCTACATCGCAGTCGTGATCGACGAGTTTGGCGGCACGGCAGGTATCATCTCGTTGGAGGATATGTTGGAGGAGATCTTCGGCGAGATCGAAGACGAACACGATCAGCAGGATATGGTCGAAAAGCGCATCTCGGATAGCGAATATGTACTCTCGGCACGCCTCGAAGTCGAGTACCTCAACGAGAAATATGATCTCGGAATCGAGGAGAGTAAAGAGTACGACACGCTGGCCGGTTATGTGATCTATCACCACGAGAGAATCCCCTCGGCAGGCGAGATCGTAACGATTGGCGATAAGCAAATTAAAATCTTGCGCACGGCTCAATCGCGCATCGATCTGGTCAAAGTCAAGGTTCAATAACCCCAATTTGGGGCTAAAGTGAGTGCCTAAGATAAAAAAATCGACCTTTCCGAAGGAAAATATAGCGTTTGAGAAGCAAAAATGTGTTAGAACTCGCAGATTTTTACTATCTTTGGACGCTTTTTCGTAACCTAACGAAGACAAATCGAAACAAAAATAATAATAAAAATAAAAAGCTATTATGGCAGGATTAAACACTCTTAGGACCAAAGGTGGTCTGTTTTTGACGATCTTCATCGGCCTCGCGCTGTTGTTGTTCATCGTCTCATTGGCATTCGAGAACGGCGGTATGGGTCAGCAGGATCCCAAAGTCGCTGAAATCAACGGTGAGAAAATCACCTACACCAACTATCAAGATACCTTCGACGCAGTGCAGAACAACCTGAGCGCAATGAGCGGCCAGGACTACTCGTCGAGCGAGGCTCAGGACGCTGTCCACAATATGACTTGGCAGCAGCTGCTCAACAAGTACGCTATCGAGCCCGGTTTCAACAAGATGGGTATCAATGTTAGCGACGCTGAGCGTATCGAGCTGATCTCGGGTCAGTACGTATCGCCCATCATCGTTTCGGCATTCACCAACCCGCAGACTGGTATGTTCTCGCCCGAGGAGGTTGTGAACTTCCTGAACGCTGCCGCTGCTGACCAGCAGTATGGCCCGCTGATGATGCAGCGCTATGAGATGCTGGTTAACGACGCACTGGTTCAGCGCTCGATGGAGAAGTACGTAGGTCTGGTATCGAAGGGTGTATTCGTGAACGACTTGGAGGTTGCAGCAGGTGTTACCGCTGCTAACAAGGCATTCTCGGGCCGTTGGGTTGGTCAGAGCTACGCTCAGGTAGCTGACTCGCTGGTTAAGGTTGAGAAGGCTGACATCGAGAAGTTCTACAACGAGCACAAGAAAATGTTCAAGCAGACTCCCTCGCGTTCGGTTTCGTACGTAGTGTTCGAGGTTGAGCCTACCGAGAACGACCGTCTGGCTGCTGCAAACGAGGTAGAGAAGATGACCGCTGAGTTTGCTGCAACCGATGAGCCTATGATCTACGCTAAGAGCAAGAGCCGTCAGACTGTTGACGAGGCTTACTACTCGCGTGAGGCTCTGTCGACTGAGATGGCTGCTATCGCATTCGGCAAGGATCGCTCGCAGGTTTATGGTCCCGTACTCGAGAACGACGTATATCACATCTCGCGTGTAACTGACGTTCGCTCGATGCCCGACTCGGTTGGCGTAAGCTATATCGTTCTGGCACAGAACGCTGCTAAGGCTGACAGCCTGATGGCAGCTGCTAAGGGTGGCGCAAACTTCGCTGCTATGGCAATGGAGTTCTCGGAGGATCGCGCAACCGCAGAGTTGGGTGGCGAGCTGGGTGTACTGCCCTATTCGTCGTATCCTGAGGAGTTCCGCGCTGAGATCGACAAGGCGTCAAAGGGTTCGTTCTTCAAGGTTGATATGGGTCAGGTAGTTTACGTTGTTCGCGTTGATCGCAAGGACGCTCCCGTAATGAAGGCTCAGGTGGCAACTATCACCTACCCCGTTATGGCAAGCCCCGCAACCGAGAAGGAGGTTCACTCGGTAGCAAGCCAGTTCAGCGTAGCTGCACAGGGCTCGATTGAGAAGTTCAATGCTGCTGCCTCGGAGTTCGCAATGGTTCCCCGCGTAGCTCGCATCACTAATAACGACCGCCAGATGGCAGGTATGGGCAACGACTCGCGCTCGATCGTTCGTTGGGCATTCGACGCTAAGGTTGGTGAGGTTTCGGAAATCTACACCGTTGATCGCGACTATGTAGTTGCTATCGTAACCGAGCAGCGCGACGAGCAGTTCGCTACTATGCAGCAGGTTTATAACGAGATCTACCCGATGGTACTCAACGAGAAGAAGTTCGATTACTTGAAGTCGCAGTTGGCTGGCAAGTCGATCGAGGAGGCTGCTGCTGCACTCGACGTTGAGGTTGGTTCGTTCGAGAATGTAACTGCTAACGGTTTCTATATCGACGGTATCGGTATCGCTCCCCGCACTATCGGCGCTATCGCTAACGCTGCTGAGGGTGAGGTTTCGAAGCCCATCAACGATATGACCGGTGCATACATCATCGTAGTTGATCAGACTGTTGAGGCTGAGAACCAGACCGCTGATAAGGAGCGTGTTCGCCAGCAGGCAATGGTTGAGGCTCAGGCTGCTCAGCGTATGAACCAGGCACTTTATGAAGGTTCGAAGATTGAGGACTTGCGCGTTAAGTTCTTCTAAAATCGAATTGTAAGAATACTATCTTTCGGCGGCGTCCCAAACGGGGTGCCGCCTTTTTTTATTAGATGCTCTCGCAAGCTATCCAAGCAATGGTTTCACGACACCGAAGAAGAGCCACGTCACGACAAACGTCGCCACGATATTGAAGCACTGAGCCGTCAGAAAGGCAAAGAGTGTCGAGCGGTTCTCGCGCGAAACGATATCCTTCAAGCGGGTATCAAGACCGATACAAACGAATGCCAATGAGAAGAAGAGCGTCGACAGCGTCTTCGCAAGCGAGGTTTCAATCAGCTTGCCCTTAGCATTGAGCGTAAGCAGGTCGGCCTCCTTCAACATTGAGAATACCAACGACGCAACAACGAATGCCAGAATGAACTTCGGGAATTTGTCCCAAACGATCTTGAACGATGGGCGCTGCGACTTGCCTCCCTCGCCCTTAGTCGAGAGGTAGAGTGCAATGAAGAATGCCACCACGCCAATCAGCACGTTCTGCGTCGCCTTCACCACGATAGCTGTGCGGTTGGCGATCTCGCCCACCATCTCCGACGACGCGGCAACACCACTCGTCGTGTCGATCGTACCGCCAATCCACGCACCCGCAATCTCCTGCTGCACAGCGTGATCAGCCGATAGCAACGGCACAATCTGAGTCGCCAGCCACGGCATCAGGTAGATCATCGATACCACCACGATCAGTACCACCGACACGATATACGACAGACTCTTTTTGTCGGTCCCAGCCACGCCCGCAGCCGTAATACAAGCCGATACGCCACAAATCGTAACGCCACTCGACAGCGTCATTGCCGTTGCGCGCTCGACCTTGAAGAGCTTACGCGAGATGATATAGGCGAAGAACCAAACCACGGTCACGATCACAACGGCCTGCAACAAACCCATCGCGCCCGATTTCAGCACGTCGCTGATCATAATCGTCGCACCGAGGCAGACCACACCTATCTTAATATAGAACTCGCTTTGAATGGCGGGTTTCAGCCAATCGGGAATATAAAATAGGTTGCGGATAATCAGGCCGAAGATCACCGAGAAGAAGACGGGCTCCAAACCCAACTCGCTCTTTATGTAGGGGATATTGCCGATCCACATCGCCATAGCGGCAATCAGAAAGACAACAACAAACGATCGCAGCATACCCTTCATCGGGCGGCTGAGGAGTCGGTTGCCGACAAAAAGCGTCACGAGTGCAATGGCAAACAACATTGCGATTTTGCCCCACGACGCGGCATCGAGCATATCGGTCGGTATCGAGATCGAGGGCAGGTACGAGCCAAACGCACACAACAGCAGCAACGGAATCGACAACATCACCACAACCCAATCCTCAACCAGCAGTTTCGTAACATTCTTCATAGTATGTACCCTTTTAAGTTCTTTATGCAAACCTCTTTGAATTCATATTCACAAAGTTCAACATAAAAAACTGCCGTCGCAATACGCTTTTCTACCTAAAAAATTGGCACATTTCACCGCGATGTGGGCGAAATGTGCCAATTCTCAGACTGTATAAAATAATACCTTCTCCTATCGCTTCACGACAGCGATAATCGGTCGATGATCCGACGCCATCGGCTCGTTGACCACCTCGCGGCGGAGAACCTCGACCGCCTGAGCGTGCGGAGCGACAATGTAGTCGATCACGCGATCGGGACTATTGGCAGGGAATGTGCAGGCCTTGGTGTCGGTCAGATATTGCATCTTCTCGCCCAACGCGCGGCCAAACGCACTCTCGGGCGTGGCATTCCAATCGCCTGCGATATAGATCGGTTTGGCGCACATCGTCACCACGCTGTCGATCACCGCCAACGACGCCATTCGATCCTCGGCCGTCAGCGAGAGGTGGGTCGAAACCACCGCGTACTGCGCAAATTCGACATAGAGCAACGTGCGCGCCTCCTCGCGCCCGGGGAGGGCAAAACGCTGAACAGCAACAGGCTTCTCGCGACTCAAAAGCGCCACACCATAACCGCCGCCATCGTAGTCGATCGCCTTCGAGAAGGTGTGGTACATCGAGCACTTTCGGCCCAGCACAGCCGCCACATCGTTGCCTTCGCTACGGCGCGTAACGCTGTCAATCTCCTGCAACGCCACTACATCGGGCTGCGCAGCACGAATCACCGCCGCCGTACGGTTCAGGTTACGCTTGTTGTCCATACCCTTGCCGTTGCGCACGTTGTAGCTCATCAGCACCAGCTCGCCTTCGTTTCGTGTTACGATGTTCGTTGGCTCGCACGCAGCAACCAGCAATACAACGATCAATATCAGCAAACCACGCATATATTATTAATTTTCAAGTATATTCATAATGATATCGTTCAGCTTGACGTGCTCGATCAGGAAGCCATCGTGACCGAAATCCGAGTCGATCAGGTGGTACTCCGCATTCGGTATCAGGCGGCTCATCTGCTCGATCTGATCGGCCGGGAAGAGCAGATCCGACGAGATGGCGATGACCACAGTGCGCGAGCGAATCGATGCAAGCAACTGCTCCTCGCTCTGCTCGCGACCGCGCGCAATATGATGAGAATCAACTGCATGCGATAGTCGATGATACGAATAGACGTTGAATCGGCGGCAGAGTCTCTCGCCCTGATAACGCTGATAGGTCGTTGCACGATGGCCCGTAATCTTCTGCGTCGCATCGGGATCCGACTGCGTCTTGTCGTAGGCCTGCTGACCGCGATAGCTGAGCAACGCAATTGAGCGCGCCGTAGCCATACCCTTCCACGCTGCATCCTCACGCGGCTCGCCAAATTCGGGATCGCACTCGATAGCCATACGCTGCGACTCATTGAAGGCGTGCGCCCACGGGGTCGAATGCGAAAGGGTTGCAATCAGCACCAGACGCTCGGCAAAATCGGGACACTGCACCGCCCACTCGCAACATTGATAACCACCAATCGAGCTACCAATCAACATCGCAACACGCTCGATACCAAGATGCTCGGCCAGCAGTCGGTGACAACGCACCATATCGCGGACCGTAACTATCGGGAAGTCGTTATAGTAGGGCTCGCCCGTTGCGGGGTTGATCGACAGCGGACCTGTCGAGCCATAGCACGAGCCGATAAAGTTGGCACAAACCACGAAATAACGCGTGGGATCGAGAAATTTACCCTCCTCGACCGTATGCTCCCACCAATCGGCCACGTCCGAGTTGGCCGTCAGCGCGTGGCAAACCCAGATTACATTACTACGATCCTCGTTCATCGTGCCATAGGTGTGGTACGCAATGCGCACCTCTGGCAGCACAGCGCCACAATCGAGCGTGATTGACGAGGCGTAGTCGAAATACTTTACTTCGTTCATTATTAACCGATTGCGGCAAATGCCTGTTCAAAATCGTCGATCAAATCCTCGACATTCTCCAATCCCATCGAGATACGCAACAGAGTCGGGGTTACGCCCGCAGCGATCTTATCTTCGTCGCTCAACTGCTTATGCGTGGTCGAGGCGGGGTGAGTCACAACGCTGATCGAATCGCCAATCATCGTCATATGGGCGAACAATTTGAGCGACTCAACGAACTTAATCGTGGTGTCGAGCGTGCCTTCCAACTCGATCGTGAAGATACTCGACGAGCCGTGACGGAAATATTTCTTGGCATTCGCGTAACCTGCGTGATCCTCGAAACCGACAAAACTTACGCGACGTACCTTCGGGTGATTGCGGCAATATTCGGCCAGACGCCACGCCGAACGCACCTCGTGATCAACACGTAACGACAAGGTTTCCAGGCCAATAAGCATCAAGTACGAATCGAACGATGAGGGGCAGCAACCGAAATCGCGCAGACCGTCAACGCGGCACTTCACGATGAATGCCGCACGACCAAACGCCTCATAGAGATTCAGGCCGTGGTAGCCCTCCGACGGGCCGTCGATCTGTGGGAACTTACCGTTGCCCCAATCGTAGCGACCGCCGTCGATAATCACACCACCCATTGCTGTGCCGTGGCCATTGATCCACTTGGTTGCCGACTCCAAAACGATGTCCGCACCCCATTCGAAGGGATTGCAAAGGTAACCACCCGCACCGAACGTATTATCGACTACCAGGGGCACATCGTGGCGGTGCGCCATCTCGGCAACGCGCTCCAAATCAGGCACATCGCAGGTCGGATTACCCATACTCTCGACATAAACAGCACGTGTATTTTCGTCGATCAGAGCCTCCATCGCCTCGATCGAGTCGTGCTGAGCAATGCGGCACTCGATGCCGAGCTTACGCAACGAAATCTTGAATTGGTTGTACGTACCGCCATAGAGGAAGGGCGAGGTCACGATATTCTGGCCCTTCTCAGCCAACGAAGTGATAGTCAGCAAAATAGCCGACATGCCACTCGCTACTGCCAGCGCACCTACACCGTCATAGAGTGCCGCAATACGCTCCTCGTAAGCCGACGAGGTGGGGTTTTGCAAGCGGGTGTAGATGTTACCGCCCTCGCTCAGTTCAAACAGACGAGCCGCGTGGTCGCAATCACGAAAATGGTAGGCTGCCGTCGGGTAGATTGCCACACCGCGCGAACCGGTATGGTCGACGTGGTAGCCACTATGAATTTGGCGTGTTTCGAAACGCAATTTATTCTCTGCCATTGTGTTATATTATTTTTATCGGTTAGCACATTATGCGTCATTTGTCGCGCGTGCGCGCGCATACGACTCACAAATTTACGCTCTATTTTCGGGAATTGCAACTCGACACGCGGGGCAGGGTTGTTTTTCTCGCAAGAATGTTCTATATTTGTAATAATAAATTTATGTATGCAGGCGTTTTCCGCGCACTTGCAACCACTTAACCAGCAAACAGATGAAAGGCATCGTTCTGGCCGGCGGCTCCGGCACCCGACTCTATCCGATAACCAAGGGCGTTTCGAAACAACTGCTCCCGATCTACGACAAACCGATGGTCTACTACCCCATTTCGGTGCTGATGCTGGCGGGAGTGCGTGATATTCTGATCATTACGACTCCGCAGGACGCCCCTTCGTTCCGACGTCTGCTGGGCGACGGATCGGAGTTCGGCGTGCGTTTGGAGTATGCAGAGCAGCCCTCGCCCGACGGATTGGCGCAGGCGTTCCTGATTGGCGAGGAGTTCATCGGGGAGGATAGCGTATGTCTGGTGCTGGGTGACAATATTTTCCACGGTGCGGGACTTGCAGACAAACTGACGCAGGCCGTTAAACGCGCTGAAGATGAGGCGCGTGCGACGATTTTCGGCTACCGCGTCGATGACCCCGAGCGCTATGGCGTGGCGGAGTTCGATGCCGAGGGTCACTGCCTCTCGATCGAGGAGAAACCCGCCGAGCCGAAGTCGAATTATGCCGTTGTGGGCCTCTATTTCTACCCCAATCGCGTGGTCGAGATCGCTAAGTCGATCCGTCCGTCAGTGCGCGGCGAGTTGGAGATAACCTCTGTGAATCAACAATTTTTGAGCGACGGCGAGCTGCACGTCGATACTTTTGGCGAGGGTTTTGCGTGGCTCGATACGGGTACGCACGACTCGCTGGCCGAGGCGTCGATTTTTGTCGAGGTGATCGAGAAGCGTCAGGGAGTCAAGATCGCCTGCTTGGAGGAGATAGCATTCCGCAACGGCTGGATCGACGCCGAGAAGCTGCGCAAAGTGGCTGAGCCAATGGCGCGTAACCCATACGGTCGCTACCTCTTGAAGGTTGCCGACGCGAAAAAGTAAACCTCGCAAAATGCAGACTATGGAACGTAAAATTTTGATCACGGGCGGCGCAGGATTCATCGGCTCACATTTGGTGCGGCTGATGGTCAATCGATATCCCAACTACCTGATTGTCAATCTCGACGCGCTGACTTATGCGGGGAATCCCGCCAATCTGCGCGACATCGAGGAGGCGGCGAACTATCGTTTCGAGCGCGTTGATATCTGCGACGTCGAAGCCGTGCGCGAAGTCTTCGAGCGCCACGCGATCGACAGCGTGATCCATCTGGCGGCCGAGAGCCACGTTGATCGCTCGATTGACGATCCGTTTGCCTTTGCGCGTACCAATGTGCTGGGCACACTAACACTGTTGCAGGTGGCTAAGGAGCGTTGGACCGACGACGCGCAGCACCTCTTCTACCACGTTTCGACCGACGAGGTTTACGGTTCGTTGGGTGCCGAGGGTGCCTTTACCGAGTCGTCGCGCTACGAGCCCCACTCGCCTTACTCGGCAAGTAAGGCGTCGAGCGACCACTTTGTTCGCGCGTTCCACGACACATTCGGACTGCCGACGGTGATCAGCAACTGCTCGAACAACTACGGTCCGTATCAATTCCCCGAGAAACTTATACCGCTGTTTATCAATAATATCCGTGAGCGCCGCGCCCTGCCCGTCTATGGTCGTGGCGAGAATGTGCGCGATTGGCTCTATGTAGAGGATCACGCGCGCGCAATCGACCTGATCTTCCACCGCGGTCGCGTGGGCGAGACCTACAACATCGGCGGTAGCAACGAGTGGCGCAATATCGATCTGGTGCGACTGCTGGTTGCGACGACCGACCGACTGCTTGGACGCGCTGAGGGTGAGGACGATAACCTCATCACATTCGTGCGCGATCGCGCGGGACACGACCTGCGCTACGCAATCGATTCGACCAAGCTGCGCGAGGAGCTGGGTTGGCACCCCGAGGTTAGTTTCGAGGAGGGTATCGAGCGCACGGTGCGTTGGTATCTGCACAATGACGAGTGGCTGACGGCAGTCACTTCGGGCGAATATCGCAACTATTACAGCCGTATGTACGACGGTCGATAGCGTCCGTAACCACCTGAACCACACAACACAACAACTATATGAATACTAACTCAAAAAACTCGTCGCAACGTATTCTCTCGATCGACATCGTTCGCGGATTGACGTTGCTGTTGATGCTCTTCGTCAACGACCTCTATATGCCCGGCGTACCCGCGTGGTTGGGGCATACAGAGATGAATTTCGATGGTATGGGATTGGCCGATTGGGTCTTCCCAAGTTTTCTGTTTATGGTCGGAATATCAATTCCTTACGCGATTGAGGCACGCCGCCGTCGTGGTGCTTCGGACCTCCAAATCGCAGGCCATATCCTCTGGCGCACGCTGTCGCTGATCTGCATCGGCGTGGCATTGCTCAACGCTGGTAGAATCAACCCCGAATTGACGGGAATCACCTCTTCGACCTGGCGCTGGCTGTTCTTCCTTTTCCTATTTATGCTCTGGAATAGCTATCCGCGCGAGAGTCGCTATGGTCTGATATTCAAAACTTTACGCGCCGCAGGTTTCATCGGAATCGTGGTACTGCTGGCGATCTTCCGCGCAGGTACACCCGAAGATCCTCAGTGGCTGGTTGCCAGCTGGTGGGGCATTCTCGGACTGATCGGTTGGGGCTACGTTGTGGCTGCACTGACAAGCCTCGTAACACGCGGCTCGCTCATTGGCGCGGTGGTAGTTTGGGCAGTCTTCTTCGCTCTGAACTGCATCTCGTCGGCTGGTCTGAACGATTGGGCGACATCGCTTCGCACGATCTTAGGCACTGTACTTCAAGGCAATACACCGATGATCGTACTGACGGGTTTGGTTACGGGTACCTACCTGATACGTAGCCAGCACAACAAGCATCGCAAGATGTGGACAATGGTCGTTGCAGGCGTGGTGTCGATTGCAGCGGGATTCGTTCTGCGCAATTGGTACATCATCTCGAAGATTTTGGCAACACCGAGCTGGGGCCTTATCTGTAACGGTATCAGTCTGTTAGTACTTGCGTTTGTATTCTATCGCACCGACATTTGCGGTCGCACACGATTCACCTCGCTGCTCGAAACAACGGGTCGCAACTCGATGACCACCTACCTCGCACCGAGTGTCGTATATATGGTCATCGCTCTGTTACCGTTCCGACTGCTATTCTACAAGCAACCCGACAGCGCACTGCTAGCCATCTGCGGATCGGCGGCGTGGTCGATCTCAATGGCATACTTCTCGATACTACTCGAAAAGTTGGGAATAAAATTGAAGCTATAAACCAACCACCCCAAAAGCCCCGAACACAAACTTCGGGGCTTTTTTTTTACAAATCTCCCAAACCTAATTCTCGTTGAAATGAAATCGTCCCAATTACAATCTCGCTCGAACTTGCCGCAACGTACCGCAGGACGCACTCCCGACCTAATCATTTTCTTCTCCTCATACATCGTCCGCCTCGAATCCGAGGGGCGCACAGGCTCCGCGGCAAACTATCGTATGGCACTGCGTAAACTCGTCGCATTTCTCGGTACGCGGCGCCCAAGCATTGCCCAACTCACACACGAAATAGTTACCGAATACGAGGTGTGGCTGCGCCAGAGCGGCCTAAGCCCCAATTCGATATCGTTCTATATGCGCTATCTGCGCGCGATATACAACATCGCATCGAGAATGCTCAACCTCCACTCGCACCGCGATCCGTTTCTGTATGTGCGCATCAATCAGATCGCTACGATCAAACGCGCCATCTCGCTCGCAAGCCTGCGCCGTATTGCCGAGTACGACCTCCGAGGCCGTAACCCGCGGATGTTGCTCGCACGCGATCTGTTTCTTTTCAGCTTTTTCGCGCGCGGAATGGCGTTTGTCGATATGGCCTACCTGCGCAAAAGCGATATCCAAGACAACATCTTGAATTACCAACGTCGCAAGACGGGACAATGGCTCACGATGGCCGTCGAGCCCTGCTTGCAGGAGATTATCGACCGCCACGCAAACACCTCGGAGTACGTTCTGCCCATACTTCTCTTAGACGACAGCTACAAAAGTTACCGCTCGCAACAGCGCGATCTGAATCGCCACATCAGTGCCTTAGGTCGCGAATTGGGGTTTGAGATGCCGCTCACGTTCTACGTTGCGCGCCACACCTGGGCAACGATGGCACGCGACTCGGGCGCTCCGATCCAGATCATCAGTGCGGGTATGGGCCACACCTCCGAGCGCACAACGAATATTTACCTTGCGCAGCTCGATCATAACCGCATTGACGAACTTAACCGCCAGGTTATCAGCCAGCTGATCAACCGATCGAAGCGGTCGAAGCATTAACCCGCCCCGAGCTACAAAACAACTCAGCCCGAAACTCCACAAAGTATCGGGCTGGTCATGTTTTGGCTATTCGGATTTGATCGCGCGTTACCTCGTTTAGGTGTAAGCGCTTCGTAATGTGTTACTCGTTCGATTTATAGAACTCCACCAGATTGTCCAACGATCCCTCAAAGTAGAGATCTAGAACACGGCGCAACTCCTTGCGAGCATATACATCGCGCTCAACGGTCGGATAGTAACGGAAGAATCGGCCCTCCTCACGGTGTGCCACGTATCCCTTATTTTCGAGCATTTTGATAAAAGTTGCGATAGTCGAGTACTTCGGTTTCGGCTCGGGCATCTGCTCAATAATATCGTAGACCAAGCCATTGCCCAGCGACCAAAGGATCAGCATCACGCTCTCCTCGCCCTTGGTCAAAGCGACCAGATTCTCATTGATATCTTTCATTTTTCATTAGGTTATGTTTGTGTATTCTCTGTTGCTTCGACGGCATTACTGCCCATACTGCTAATACAAAGTTACGAAAAACAGGCCAAAATCCGCAAGAATTTTGACCTAATTTTGCACTAAACGTATGTTTTTACCCTCTGTGGAGCAATCCTCGGGTGATTTGCCAGCGCATAAGCACCAAATAGCGCGCCGCCGACCACCTCAGCGAGAGCGTATAGCCCGCCGCCAGCACCAACGTAGCGCCCCACTTCACCGCCTCCGACATCAGGCGTAAGCCATAGCGACCGATCTGGCGCGTGCGGATCTGCTCACTCACACCGATAGCGTAGCTCAGGCGCGTGAAGTAGTCGCGCGTAAGTTTATCGGGCGATATGTGGTGGTAGATAATCGACGTCGGAACGTAGTAGAACGGCGCGCCACTGCGCGACAGACGGTTGAAGAAATCGGTCTCCTCGCCACCAATCAACTTCTTGCCTGTACGACCCAACGACGGATCGAAGGCTCCGTAGCGCTCGATAGCCTCACGGCGAACAGCCATATTGCCACCTCCCGGACAGCGACCGCGACCAAACGGACGTACCTCCTCGCCCAGATCAAGCGGATTGGCAATCGGGCGCTCGGTGTAGGGCGAGATCCACGACGGGCGTCCCTGCTCGTAGCTCGGTACGATACGACCTCCCGCCGCCACAGCATTCGGATGTGCATCGAAGAACTCGATATAACCACGCACGAAATCCTCATTGACCGTCTCGTCATCGTCGATAATTGCGATATAGGGGCTCTTGGCTGCCGCCATACCGCAGTTGCGGGCGTGGCTCAGTCCCTGACGCTCCTCGCGCACCATACGCAAGGGAAGGTCTGCATTCGCCGCCGCAAATGCCGCAAAGCGCTCCTCGGTGTCGTCCTTCGAGTTGTTATTCACAACCACAACCTCCCACTCCGCGCGGGGCGAAGATTGCGTGCGAAACGACTCCAAACAGCGAATGAGCGACTCCGCGCGATTATACGTAGCGACAACAACTGTAAGACGTGACATAGCTTTCGACTATTTTACAAACATATTGCGCACCGCGTTCCAATCGCCATCGTTCTCCGATGGCTCGACACCAAGCAGGTGACACAGAATTATATACATATTAAGATTCTGGAACGAACGCTGCTCGTAACCCTTGCGGAAGGCAGGTCCCGTACCATAGAAAACCATCGACATCTCGCGCTCGAAGTTATCGAAACCGTGCGCACCCTTGCCAATCGAACGACGCTCAACCTCGGGCTTACGATACTCGACCGTCCAACCCATATCGGGCATAACCACCAGATTCGTGATGCGGGTCGGATGCTTGCCATAGTGATACTTCGCGGGCAACTCCTCGCGCTTGAAGGCCTTGATACCCTTAACCTTACGCAGCGCCTGCAACGCCTCCTGCTCGTAGCCAGCCTTGACCTCCACGCCATACGGACGTCCCGACACCGTGCGCACTACGCACTGAGGATCGAGCACGCCATAGAGATTCGCAATACGGTCGTCAGACAGATCAGCCATACCGTTATCAGCCGTAACAATGAAGTTAATCTTGTCATATACAGGCGATTGACGAATCTTCCAAAAGAAATAACGCAGTGTCGAATCAATGCGCTCAGCCTGCGCGATGGCCTGCTCCGACAGCGGACCGTGGCGGTGCATTGCAGCATCGGGCTGCTCGAAATACCACATCACCAAGTTGGGGATCTGCTCCACGGGGCGCGTCATCGCCTCGATAACCCAATCGGCACGCTCGTAGTAGCTCGGGTCGTCCGAATAGGGGGTCCAAACCGTAGCCTGGCGACCACCAATAGGCACCTCGCTACCAGGCCACATAAAGATATTCGCCACACGACCTTGACGCTCGACCGTATTCCAGATAGGATCGCCACCCCAGAAGTTCGGAGTCGATGTGTCGGCCAGTTTGAACACCGACAATTCACGACCCAATACCTTGTCGTAGAAGTTGTTATTTACTACGCCGTGATCGTCAGGATGCAGACCCGTAGCCATCGAATAGTGGTTGGGGAAGGTATTTGACGGATAGACGGGGTAGGTCTCGGCGTATGTTCCCACGCGACGCAGCGAGTCGAGCGTCGGCGTGTGGGCGTGGTCGGCCAGATCCCAACGGAAGGCGTCCATCGACAGAATGATCACATAGCGATTATCGTTATTGTATGGATCGGCAGCAACATCACGCACAGCGCGTTGCACGGGCGAGCAAGCCGCAGCCACCACCGCAAAAGCCAAAATCAGAAGTCGTTTCATTGTTTCGTTTGTTTCGTTTCCACAAAGATAGCGAAAATATAATTCAACTATCAAAAATTCGCAATTCAAAAATTCAGCCTTTGCGCCAATAAAGACTCACATCTCGTCAAGGCGTGTCATCATTGGCGGGTCGGCCTACGGCCGAGCCCCCCACCTGCCAATGATGAGAATAAATAGCCACCTCCTTCCCACTCCCACAAAAAAAGGTCGCTCCCCGAAAGGAGCGACCCGAAATTATCTAATGTCGTTTAAGTTCTGACGAACTCTCGCTCGATTAGTTGAAAGTGTAGCGGAAGCTCAACATAGCCGACCAAGTCGAAGCAAAGCCTGCGTACTTGTTCCAAGTAGGAGCGGTGAAGGTGTAAGCCTTGCCGTCCCACTTCAAGATGCTGCTGGTGCTCATCTGCTGAACATTGCCCCAACGACCGCAAATCAGGTTACCAACGTTGTTCACGTCAACACCTACGGTCA
>JAFNVH010000070.1 GCA_017379895.1 Rikenellaceae bacterium
AAAAAAATTATCAATATTGTTAGAGTCCTGACTACTTATTTCCTAAAAGGAATTGATGGATAAATACTACATTTCTCTCTAAAATTTTACCAGTAATTCAAAGAACCTAGTTTGAAAAATATCTTTTCGTTGTTCGCCTCTCTTTCATCAATCGGCTTTCGTTTGTGATCGAAAGGGACTGCAAAGGTAAGGCAAATATTTTTAACTTCCAAATATTTTCAAGAACTTTTGCAAAAATTTTTCAACATTCAGCGTTTTAAGCTATTTTTGATCGATTCAGCAAGTCATCGTTTCAGACCGCGTCATCTTTCGTATATATCTTAGAACCGTGTTACTTTCGTTTTGCGGGTGCAAAGATAGCGCATAATTATCCAAACTTCCAAATGTTTTTTAAACTTTTTTCATAAAAATTTTGCATTATTTTTATATGTCATTGATTATCTGTATTTTACGCAACAAACTTTTTTCGTGCTTTTTGAGGCCATTTCGGCGCGAACATCGTTTCTGCGGATTATTGCCATTGCAGGCCCGCATCGCGCCATAAGCAATGCGGACACACCAGCACTCCCCCTCCTCAAATTACACCTATATATAATATAGGGGGGGGGTGCAGCGTAAGAATCGCCACACCCCACATAAGAAACTGCAACGGATCACGAAAAAAATCTCGCAACGCCGCTAAAAAAATCATATCCCGCACCTCGAACGAAGTGCGGGATATACGATTTTGGTTCCGAAAAGTTAATTAGAAGCGAACACTCAAACCAACACGGAAGGTATTGTTCATAGCCACGCTACCCAGATAGTAAGCAGCGTCGACCTGAATCATATCGATCACGCGAACGCCAAGACCCACGGTTGCGTAGTTCATCTGGCTCTTGCCGTCCATATGGTAACCCACGCGAGCTGCCACAGTATTGAATGCCATATACTCGGCACCCACACCTGCAACAAAACCAGTATAGCCCATAAATTTGTAACCTGCATCAACACCCACCTTGATCGAGTGAGCGTCATTGGGCTGCATCGTGAACATTGCGCCGAGCACAGCCTTTGCGGGCAGAGCCGAACCCTCGCCCCCGCCATACTTCAACTTAGAGCCGATGTTAGCTGCCTTGAAACCCAAGTCGAGGCCCATCTTCTCGTTCAATGACAAACGATACTGAACACCCAGATCAACTGCCACAGCCGAGCCGCTAAGGCCATCACCCAACTTCGAGCTAACGAAGTGGCCAGCCACACCTGCCGACAAGTTGTCGATGATCTCGATACCGTAACCCAGATCAATAGTCATATCGGTCGGATTGAAGCTATCATTCGTGGGGTTGCCGTTTGCGTCGGTACCCACGCTACCAGGAGTCTGCAAGTAGCGGAAACCGAGCTGAATCGAGTGTTTCTCAGCCAAAGTAAAGTAAGCACCCGCGCCCAGCAACATATTCTTGCCATCGAGTTCCTTAGTCAGTCCACTTGCCCAAGGCGAGAAGAATGCACCCACCTGGAACTTCTTATCCGACAGAGGTGCTGCCGCAACATTGTTGAACACCGAGAAGGCGCTACCCTCAGCCGCAGCGGTGATCTCACCCATTGCAGCCGTACGGGTGTCGGCATTAATGTCGAGCAACGAAGCGGCCTCCTGAGCCTTTGCAGCGGTCATCGCGCACAGCAATGCGGCTGCCATAATTATGATTTTCTTCATAGTTGTATCTTACTCTTACGTTTTTACTTCTTAACAATAGCGTTCTTGTAAACCTGGCCGCCGTAGGTAACCTCAACAACGTAGTTACCTGCGCCAAGCGACGACAGATCGACCTTTGCAGGAGCGAACGGATCGATTGCCGTGGTGGTCTCCATCGCCAACGGGCCTGCTGCGCTGAATACTCGAACACCAATCTGACCATTCACCGACTGACCCATACGGATATTCAGATCCTTCACTACGGGGTTAGGATAGAGCTCAACAGCCTGGCTGTCGTCGCGAACCATCACCTTGAAGGTTGTAGACGCCTCCTTGTTACCTGCATCGCGAGCGGTTACGGTTACGGTCACCAGACCATACTTCGAACCCTCAACGGTCAGTTTGTCGCCATCAATGCGAGCTACAACGGTCGACGAACTGATCGCAACATCGTACTTCAAATTCTCGCCGTTACCATCGGTGAAGTAGTCGCTCAGCATTACCGACTGCTTCTGACCTGTTGCACCCAGATATACATTGGGAATATTATTAGCCTGAGGAGCCTCGTTACCAATAATGTCGAAAGTGAAGGGAACGTGAGCCGACTCCTTACCCGAATCATCGGTAACAACCACCTTAGCCGAGTAGGTACGAGCTGCAAGACTCTGGCTGTTACCTGTGAAGGTCACAGTGATCTTTTCGCCCTCAACATTCATCTTGATGTAGCTATCAACCGAACCAACGATCTTAGCAGTCCACTTGTCGCCATTGGGCTCGTTCACCGAGAACTCAACGGTACCCTTATCCCAATACTGCAAGCGCATCGAGGTCTGACCAACTGCGGTCAGCACGGGAGGCAAGTTATTCTTGGTCGAACCCGAAACCTTCGCAGCTGCCGAGCTCAAACCGAACTGGTCGGTTGCAACAACCTCGATATAGTACGTCGTATTGTTCAACAAGCCGGTCAATTCGAGCGAGCCACTATAACCTGCTGTGAGCGTAACGGTCTTGTTAACAGCGTTAGCCATCGAGCTCGAAGTCGAGTAGCGAACAGTGTACTTAGCCATATCCTCGCCGATGCAGTCGGTAATACCCGTAAAGCGAATTGTCAGCGAAGTATAGGTCGAAGCAGTGATCTCAAGATCGGTAACAGCCTCCGGAGCAACGGGTTCATCGGTCTCGACGCTACCGTAGCAAGGACCCGAAGCCTTGTTCCAATGGTCAACTGCCATCACAACTACGTAGTACTCTTTCGACGGACGAAGGCCCTTGATCGTAGCCTCGATCTGGTCGCCAACGGCCAAATCACCAACATTAACAGCCATCGGACCGCTCAGCACACCACTTGT
Source organism: Rikenellaceae bacterium (assembly GCA_017379895.1). Classification (GTDB taxonomy): domain Bacteria; phylum Bacteroidota; class Bacteroidia; order Bacteroidales; family Rikenellaceae; genus Alistipes. Next base: position 3,025 of record JAFNVH010000070.1, read on the forward strand.
GGTTACTGCGCCCGACTCCGAAACCGAAATCTTGCTGGTGCTCCAATATATGCGATAGTTGCTTACGGGAGCGCCGGTGTAATCACCCGTAACGGTCCACTTGATTGTAGCCGCAGTGCGCTCAACGGGATCAATCTGCTCAAACGACTCGACAGCCTCAGGCGCAACGTGATCCTCCGGCAGCGGAGTCTCGCCTTCGAGTTTGGTCAACAGTGCATCTGCATCGATCAGACCCTTACCCATCTTATTGCGATAGTTCGACATATAGAGGTTATAGGTGCCATTCGACAGAGGCAGATACTTATAATCGTCATCTTTCAGATAGCTCGAAATATCACGTACGGTCTCCTCGATATAGTTACGCAACTCCGAAGACTTCAAGGTCAGACCCAGCTCATCGGCATACGACAGCGCCAATGCAGCCACACCCGTTGCGTGGGGGCAAGCCATCGAGGTACCACTCATATAGCCATAACCATTTACGACCGAGCTAAGTATCTCAGCAATCGAGTTACCGTAGCCGTTACCAACGTACGGGTTGTCCGTATCGCTGAAGAAGGGGTCACCACCCGGAGCCGAGATATCAACCCAAGTACCATAGTTGGTATAGTACGAAGGACGATAGTCTGCCGCGATCGAAGCTACCGCAATAGCTTTATCGTCAGCTGCGGGATACTTCTTCACGTCATTCTGATAGTAACCCTCGTTACCTGCCGCGAAGAAAATCAGACCACCAGCCATCGGACCTACCTGAACCTCACCGCTCTCGTCCATACCTGCATAATCAACGAAATACTGCATCGCCTCCTTCAATGCCGAGAACTGCGACTGATTCCAATTAATATTCGCATCGGTATAGCCCCAACTGTTGTTACAGATCACTGCGCCATTGTTACAAGCATAGGTAATTGCGCGTGCTGCGTAGTCAGCACCACGGCCGCCACCTTCTTCACCCATCGTTGCGCAGCTCATCAACTTAACACCACCGTTGTTGCTCGAACCACCTGCGATACCCGAAACACCGATATTGTTGTTGTTCACAGCCGAGATTGTACCTGCCACGTGAGTACCGTGATTTGCGCCCTCGTTTGCGGTGTGCAGAGCGTCCTTCATTGCTTTGAAACCGCCCGTCTTACCGATGTTCGTACCATTCGGGTTGTCCTTAAAGAAGTAGTAACCGAACACGTCGTCAACATAACCATTATCATCATCATCGACACCATCTTCGCCATTCTTCTCAGCCTCGTTCCACCACATATTGGCGTTCAGGTCCTCGTGGTCGTAGTCAACGATACCGTCAACGATCGCTACGATAACCTTATCCGAGCCTGTGCACTTCTCCCACGCGGGAACGACATTCACGTCAGCACCCTTAACCGCGCCACGGATATATGCCGTACCATTTGCCTTCTTCCAATCGGTACCGCGGTTCTGATAGTGCCACTGCTCCACCAGACGCGGGTCGTTGAACGGCAACTCCTCGTCAGCCATAATCTGCTCAACAGCTACGGCCATATCAGCCTCAACCATCTTGACATCGGGCAGCGAGATCGGCATATTGAACTCAACAACTGCCAACTCTTTGCAATTCGACAACATCTCGCCAACCTTCGACATCGAAACGCCCTCGTCGAAAGCGACCTTATACCACAAGTGCAGACCTGCCTTGCGCTGACGAGCCTCGAAGCGACCAGCATCGGGGAACACACGTGTCATGTTGTAAGCGCCTACGGTCTGGCAGAACGCATCGAACGTCTCGATACCCGTCACCACGCGGCCCTCGGTCAACAGCGAAGTAGCCGACTCAACTGTCTCAATAGTCGATTCGTGGAACTTCACCAGCACCTCACCAGCAATAGCCTGCTCCGCGCTAAATACCATCTTAGGCTTCTGCGCCAGCAACTGCGACGATACCGAACCGTCGATGTTCATCGCGTCGTCCAGCTTCGGATCGGTACACGATGCCAACATTGCTGTTGCGCACATCAAGAGTAATAATTTACACTTCATACTATTCGTTTTAATTAATTTATTTTCTATCTCAGTTTCAGCGCGTGCGACAAGCCAAAATCACACCCGTCTGAACTTACAAATATATTAATTTTCTGCGTATCTGCAAACAAAAAGAGGAACAATTTACATTGTCCCTCTAATTTCCCCGATCATTTAGCCTCTTTACGACAGAAACGAATCGTCTTGGTTGAAAAACTTATACTGGAATAGTATTAGATAAACCACTGCCACCGAGATATAGGCGTCAGCCAGATTGAAGATCGCACCGAAGAAATAGTTGTTGCCATCGACCAGGAACGACAACCAATCGGGACAGTTATTCCACTGAAACAGCGGGAAATAGAACATATCCACAACGCGGCCGTGCAGCAGGCTGGCATAACCCTCGCCCCAATGCGCCACCTCGAACGGAGTCGACTCCGAGAAGATCAAGCCATAGAACGCACTGTCGATAATGTTGCCTACCGCGCCTGCGAAGATCAACGCAAAACCAACGAGCACACCCACAGGTGCTTTCGCGCGAAGCAGGCGTGACATCAACCACGCAATACCACCCGCCATCACCACGCGGAACAGGCTCAGGAACAGCTTACCCCAATCCTTACCAAGCTCCATACCGAATGCGAAGCCAGGGTTCTCGACAAATCGCAACTGAAACCAATCGGGCACGACGATAATTGCCTCGCCCAGAGCCAAATGTGTTTTAATCCATATTTTGAGCAGTTGGTCTGCCAGCAGCAGCACAACTATCAATATCGACAATTTCTTACCATTCATAAAGTTCGTTCTTTCGACAAATTATTTCGCAAAAGTAACTATTTTTTAGCAATCTGCAAACGCCCTCGCCACCCTTGCTCTCAAAAACAAAAGCGACCCCGATTTGGGATCGCTTATGCCTGATGTTTCAGAGCCTAACATTTCATAGCCCCTCAACTTCTAGCTGTAACTTACTCAGCTACTACTTCCTCAGCAGCAACCTCTGCAGTCTCAGTGCAAGCCTCAGCGCTCTCGCACTCAGCGCACTCAGCCTCGGTGCACTCAGTAGCCTCAACTACCTCTACTGCCTCCTCAGCAACAACCTCTGCCTCAGCAGCGGGCTGGTTAGCGTTACCGCAACCTACGAATGCGAAAGCTGCAGCTACTACCATCAAAGAGAAAAACTTCTTCATAGTCGTAAGAATTTAAAATTGTTTAACCTTGCAAAAATATGTATTCGATTTCAAAAATGCAAATAAAATCCCTCTTTTCAGCTATTTTCACTCGTTTTTATACGCCAATTCGGCTATCGAGAACTCCGTACGCGAGATATGAGCTTTCGGGAAGATCGTTTTCACGCGACCCCAAAGAATCGTAGCCTCCTCCTGAGTCAGGCAATTTCCGACCGTCACGATGAAATAGGGATTGCGATAATCCTTATAAACAGGGATCGACGGGAAGCTGGCACGGAACATTTGCTCGGCCTCAGCGGCACGTTCGCGCGCGTCCTGACTGTTGTCATAGAAGATACCGATGCGGTAGCCGCGCACGTTGCTGCGTTGGGTTTGGATCGTTGCCGACGCCACAGCGGCCGAAGCATCGCCCTGCTCCTGCACTACGATTGTCGCACCGTTCTGGCTCTGCGCCAACGACTGACGGAACAGATCGAGGTTCTGCGCGCTGACGCCCACTATCGTCATCAACAGCGTAAGTATCAATACTATACGTTTCATCTTTGAGTTCGTTTTGTCAATTATATCTGCTCGGACTCTTCGGTCGATAATGCAAATTTACTAAGAAATTTTTGGAGTTCTATATCCGCGACAAAAATATTTTTGCGCACGGGACCCACCTTTGCCTTTGCGTCGATCGTCACGGTCATATCGTCGAGCGTGTTACTACCAATGCGACTCAGCACATACATCGCCGACAGCGGGTCGTAGACCTTCATTCGAGCAGAGATATTCAGCGTGCCTTCGAAGCGTTTGGGCAACTCCACCGCATCGCGTAACTTCAACATCAACACCTTGTTACGATTGTAGCTCAACGTCAGCTCGGCCTCCTCCAACGTGATTCTGTGGCGAGTTTCGTTCACCACCGCCACCGCCACATCGACACCCGACATACCGTGCGGCGTGATCTGTTCGATACCCTCAAAACGGATCTTCTCGCGCATCTTTTCTGCCTGACGCTCCGCGCTACACGATCCAAGCAACAGCGCACCAACCGCCACCACCAATATGAATGCTATTCGTTTCATCATTTCACCCCTATGTAAATGTAAGCAACACCGAACGTCAATCGTATTGCGCGGCACTCGCGCAGGCCCGCCTCGCGCATCATCTGCACGAAACGCTCGGGCGCGGGAAAGCTATCAACCGACGCAGGCAGATATTTGTACGCCGCGCGATCGCCCGAGATCCAACCTCCCACAATCGGCATCACCTTATGGAAATAGAAACGGAAAATCGGACCAAATATTTTGTTCGTCGGGCGCGAGAGTTCCAAAATCTCCACGACACCACCCTCGCGCAGCACGCGACGCATCTGGCTGAGACACAGCTCCCTATTAGCGAAGTTGCGAACACCGAAACCCACCGTCACCGCATCGAATTCGCCCTCGGCATAGGGCAGCTGCTCGGCATCGGCAATCTCCAATTTGACACTCTCGCTTAGACCTCGGTCGGCAACCTTCGCTCGACCCACCTCGACCATTTCGGTCGAGATATCCGAACCCGTAATCTGCACACCCTCAATGCCTTTCGCCAACGCAATCGCCATATCGCACGTTCCCGTCGCAAGATCCAAAATGCGTTTAGGCTCGAACTTGCGCAACTCGCGCACCGCACGGCGACGCCACAGATGGTCGATACCGAGCGACAGCAGATGATTCAGCGCGTCATAGCTCGGAGCAATACGATCGAACATCGCGCGGATTGGGCTTTTCGATGTAGTTTTCTCACTCATAATTATTGGTAACGTATTGTAGTTTCGGGTTTTATAAACGAAATGATCATCGTCGGGATCACCATCAGCAGCACGATCACCGCCACCGTACCCACATTCAGCATCAGCCACCACCACAGCTCGACACTGATGGGCACCTCCGAGAGCATATATCCCGACGGGTCGAGCTTCACGATGTGTCCCCAATGCTGCAACGCGCAGATTGCCAGACCTACGATGTTGCCCCACAGCGCACCGCGCGCCACGATGTAGAGCGAACGGTAGAGGAACACGCGCTGGATCGCGCCATTGCGCATACCCATCGCCTTCAACAGTCCGATCATTCGCGTGCGTTCGAGCAGAATGATCAACATTGCCGAGATCATATTCATCAGTGCCACCGTGATCATAATCACTATGATTACCAGCGCATTGATATTGTGTGCACGCAACCAGTCGAAGATCGTCGGGAAGCGGCGCTCAATGTCGTCAGCCATCAGATTCGCACCCTCGGCAATGCTCACCTCGGCGGCGATACGATCGATATCCATCGCAAAATCCGACAGGTGCGAGAAGTCGCGGCAGTTGATTTCGTAACCCGTGATCTGCTCCTCGCCCCAACCATTAAGTCGCTGAACATTACGTAGCTCAGTCACCACGAGCATATCGTCCATCTCGCCCATTCCGGTCGAATAGACGCCACACACCTTGAATCGGTCGCGGCGCGCACGGCCGTCCTCCTGCACGAACAACATCTCGACCTTCGACGCCGTATCCAATCGCAACATCGCGGCCAGCGACTCGGAGATCAGCAGATCCTTATGTCGTTCCTCGCCACCCATACGTGGCAGCGCGCCACGCACGAGGCTCTTGGTGAAAAAGCGGGTGTCGTAGCCCTCGCCCACGCCTTTGAGCATCACGCCCTGCATCGCCTCCGAGGTGCGGATGATACCGCCCTTCACGGCGAATTGTGCGATCGTCGCGGTCTGTGGATGCGCCTCGACACGCTCCTCGAACATCGGCGAGCGATCGATCGGCTTGCGTTCGAACGACGAGTTACCGTCGAGATTAACCACCTGAACATGAGCACCAAAGCCGATAATCTTCTCGGTGATCTCGCGCTTGAATCCCGTGATCACAGCCAGCGCCACGATCATCACAGCCACACCGATGGCGACGGTCGCCGTAGCGATACTCACCATCACATTGCGGCGGCCTTCGTCGGGCGACGAGGCGAGGCGGCATGCTATGAAAAATTCGAGATTCAAAATTTCAGTAATTTTATGCAAAGTAAGGTAAAAATTTTATATTTTTGTCCAAAAGCTAAGAATTTTATGACAAAACTTGCACTCATCACGGGCGCATCGTCGGGTATCGGCGAGGCTACCGCACGAAAATTGGCCTCGATGGGCTACGACCTGATTCTCACCGCTCGACGCGCTGACCGCCTCGAAAATGTGGCTGCCGAAATCCGCGCGGTACACAACGTCGAGGTGCAGAACCTCATCTTCGATGTACGCGACGAAAAGGCTTGCGAGGAGCATTTGGCACAGATTTCGGACGAGCGTCCGATCGATGTACTGGTCAATAATGCGGGTCTGGCCGCTGGTTTGGAGCATATCGACGCGGGCTCGACCGAGGATTGGAACGCGATGATCGACACCAATATCAAGGGTCTGCTCTACGTTACACGCATCATTTCGCGCCGAATGATCAAGGCGGGTCGCGGCCATATCGTCAATCTCGGCTCGATCGCAGGCACTCAACCCTACGAGAACGGTGCAGTCTATTGTGCCTCGAAGCACGCCGTGCACGCCATCTCGCAGTCGATGCGTTCGGATCTGGTTGCGCACGGAATTAAGGTGAGCGAAGTGCGCCCCGGAATGGTCGAAACGGAGTTCTCGGTGGTACGTTTCCACGGCGATGCGGAGCGCGCGAAGGGCGTCTATCGCGGCGTTACTCCACTGACAGGCAGCGACATAGCCGAGGTAATTGGTTGGATCGTCAGCCAGCCCGCACACGTCAATATCGACGACGTGCTCGTCACCCCGCAGCAGCAGGCGAACGCCTATATGACTATACGCAAATAGCGCGTACGGGTGGTCAAAAGGTCGAATCACGCAATAAAATTGAATACGAATCGTTACATTTGCGACGATTTTAAAACCTAAAAACATAGAAAATTATGCCAATAGCTGGAATTAATATCGAATGGATGCTGATTGTCGTGATCGGTATTGTGGGATTGTTGGTGCAGTGGCGCTTGCAGTCGGTCTTCACGAAATATTCGCACGTGCGCACCTCGAACGGAATGACGGGGCGCGACGTGGCCGAGAAGATGTTGCGCGACAACGGCATCTATGACGTGCGCGTGACCTCGACCCCGGGCCATCTGACCGACCACTACAACCCCGCCGATAAGACTGTAAACCTCAGCGAATCAGTCTATAACAGCCCCTCGATCGCTGCGGCGGCCGTTGCGGCACACGAGTGCGGTCACGCTGTGCAGCACGCGCGCGGCTATGCGTGGCTCGAAATGCGCTCGAAGCTCGTGCCGATGATCTCGATCACGTCGCGCTTCTCGACGTGGGTGATTATCATCGGTTTGCTCACAATCAACACCTTCCCCGCACTGTTTTGGGTTGGCATTCTGATGATTGCAGCGTCGGCGCTCTTCTCGATCATCACCCTGCCCGTCGAGTACAACGCCTCGTCACGCGCACTCGATTGGTTGCGCTCGACCCGCTCACTCGATCCCTCACAGATGGAGGGTGCAACAATCTCGTTGCGCTGGGCAGCTCGCACCTATCTGGTGGCGGCGCTGAGTGCTATCGCAACACTGCTCTACTATCTCGGATTCGCACGCAACCGCGACTAACCCCACAACGACAATGGAACGACTCGACGAGGCAATATTTCTAGCACTCAATTTCGACGGCGGCACAGCCATCGACCACGCAATGTTTTTCGTGTCGGGCAAGCTGACGTGGTTGCCGCTGTACCTGCTGATCATCTTTCTGATCTGGCGTCGATATGGTTGGCGCACAACACTTTTCGCCCTGCTACTGATGGCAGCGGCGGTAGGTTTAGCCGACCAGATCTGCAACCTATTTAAGAACGGGTTGCAGATGCTACGCCCCAATCACGACCTCGACGTAACACCCTATATGCACTTTCCGATGCGCAATGGCGAGCCGTACATCAGTAAAGGCCTGTATGGCACCGTCTCGGCCCACGTCGCAACGACCGTCGCTATTGCCTATCTGGCGGCATCGTTCATCAAGCAACAATGGTTCGCAGGCGTCGCCGCAGTATGGGCATTATCAATCTGCTACTCACGCATTTATCTCGGCGCACACTACCCCTCGCAGGTCGTTGCAGGCATCGTTCTCGGTGTGCTGATCGGTCTGGCAGGATCGTGGATCGCCCGCCGCACAGGCCTCTACAAAGAGCCTCAAGCGTAAAAACTATACCTATATTTATATTAAATGGGGCCCGAAGTGTTCATATTTCGGAGTATTGTTCGTATCTTTGTAGCTTAGAAATAACTATAAAACAAATATACTATGGCATTTGAACTTAGCGAACAGGAACAGTTGCGACGTAACTCGCTCGCACAACTGCGTGCATTGGGCATCGATCCCTACCCCGCAGAGATGTTCGATGTAACGGCAACAGCCGCTGAAATTCAGCAGAATTTCGACCCCGAAAAGAATAATTATCAGGACGTTCGCGTTGCAGGCCGTATTATGAGCCGCCGTATTATGGGTAGCGCATCGTTCTTCGAGATTCAGGACCACACGGGCCGTATCCAGATCTATATCCGCCGCGACGATATCTGCGAGGGCGAGGATACGACACTCTACAACACCGTCTTCAAGAAGCTGCTCGACATCGGTGACTTCGTTGGTATCGACGGTTTTGCGTTCATCACCAAGACCGGCGAACTGTCGGTTCACTGCCGCTCGTTCAAGGTTCTGAGCAAGTCGATCCGCCCGCTGCCTATCGTTAAGGAGAAGGACGGTCAGGTCTACGATGCACTGACCGATCCCGAGGTGCGCTATCGTCAGCGCTATCTCGACCTGGCGGTGAATCCCCACGTGCGCGAGGTATTCGTTAAGCGCGCGAAGATTATGCAGACAATGCGCGAGTTCTTCAACGAGCACGGCTGCTTGGAGGTTGAGACCCCGATCCTGCAACCCATTCCCGGTGGTGCTGCGGCGCGTCCGTTCATCACTCACCACAATGCGCTCGATACCGATTTCTATATGCGAATCGCGACGGAGCTCTACTTGAAGCGACTGATCGTTGGTGGTTTCGCAGGCGTTTACGAGTTCGGCAAGAACTTCCGTAACGAGGGTATGGACCGCACACACAACCCCGAGTTCACCTGTATGGAGATCTACGTGGCTTACAAGGACTACAAGTGGATGATGGAGTTCACCGAGCAGATGTTGGAGCGCGTGGCAATGGCTACTAACGGCACTACCGAGTTGACGATCGGCGACAAGCAGATCTCATTCAAGGCTCCCTTCCGCCGCCTGACGATGACCGACGCTATCAAGGAGAAGACCGGTTACGACATCACAGGTCAGTCGGAGGAACAGTTGCGCGAGGCTTGCAAGCGTCTGAACGTAGAGGTTGATGACACGATGGGTAAGGGTAAGCTGATTGACGCTATCTTTGGTCAGTATTGCGAGGAGGATCTGATTCAGCCCACATTTATCTGCGACTACCCCATCGAGATGTCGCCTCTGTGCAAGCGCCACCGCGAGAATTCGGACCTCACCGAGCGTTTCGAGCTCTTCGTGAACGGCAAGGAGTTGTGTAACGCATACTCGGAGCTGAACGACCCGATCGATCAGTACGAGCGTTTCCAGGAGCAGATGCAGCTTAGCGAGCGCGGCGACGACGAGGCGATGTTCATCGATATGGACTTCGTTCGCGCGTTGGAGTATGGTATGCCCTCGTGCTCGGGTATGGGTATCGGTATCGACCGTCTGACGATGTTTATGACCAACCAGCCCTCGATTCAGGACGTATTGTTCTTC
>JAFNVH010000008.1 GCA_017379895.1 Rikenellaceae bacterium
CAAAAACGAAATGAAGATGAAGAAAAGCACTACTTATATTCCGCAAGGCGTATGTTCGCAGTTGATTGATGTTGTTGTCGAGGACGGCAAGGTGAGTTCGGTACAATTTATCGGCGGTTGCCACGGCAATACGCAGGGTGTCGCGGCACTCATTCGCGGTATGAAGGTACACGAGGCCATCGCTCGCCTCGAAGGTATCGACTGCCGTGGTCGAGGCACCTCGTGTCCCGATCAGCTGGCGCAAGCATTGAAGCGCATTGCCGACTAATTACGGTTGATTACCAAAGCAAAAGGCCACCCGAGAAGGTGGCCTTTTTATTTATGGTACAATGTCTTACTTCGTCATCTTATAGACTTCGGTCAGGCAGTCGGCCATTGCCTCCCAACTGAATCGTTTGCGCTCCTCGGCCATATTCGAGCGCATACGCTCGGCTGTACCTTCGGAGTAGAACTTCACAAAAGCCTCCGCCAACGACTCAACATTGGTGTCGGTAACATAACCAACCACATCATCGGGCACGATCTCGGCCAGACCGCCCACATTCGTAACGATCATCGGCAACGAGAAGTTGTAAGCAATCTGCGTTACGCCGCTCTGCGTCGCACTCCAATAGGGCTGAATCAGCACATCAACTGCCGAGAAGAAGTAACGCACCATATCGTCTGCCACGAAATAGTCGTGCAGCAACACATCCTCCTTCAATCCCAAACGCTCGATCTGCTCGATATACTTTTCACGATTATAGTAGAACTCACCCGCTACGATCAGCTTACGGTTGGCAGTCTGCCCGTCGGCTTTGAGTTTCGCCCACGTATCAAGCAGTAGATCAAGCCCTTTATAGTCGCGGATAATACCAAAGAAGAGCGAATACTCAACCTCGGGATCGAGCCCCAACTTTGCGCACGCCTCCTCTTTCGACACCGCCTCGCCAAAATTGACAAACAGCGGATGTGGCGAGAACAACGCAGGTTTAGTCGTGGTGAATTGATCGAGATCGTCCTTCACCTGCTGCGACATATAGACAAAACCATCGACGCTATTGACAAAATAGGCCGTACAAGGGCGGTCGATCAGGTGATGTTCGTGCGGAATCACATTGTCGATCTGCACCAGCACCTTCGTATGTCCATTGCGACGCGCCAAACGTGCAATTGTACCAAAACAGGGCGCCATAAACGGAGTCCAATATTTCATCAGCACCACATCGGGACGCTCGCGACAGATGCGGCGACCGACTTTAATCCAATTGAATGGATTTACCGTGCTGACGCAACGCTCAATCGTAAGATCCTCGGGCGCAGGACGATCCGAATATTGAGTCTTGCCCGGAAACAAAAATTCGGGATACTGCAACGTGAAGGTCTTGATGTCGACCTCCGCACCACGAGCCGTAAAGGTGCGCGCCATAATCTCCATAATCGACGCCAAGCCGCCTCGATAAGGGTGTGCAGGACCTAAAACCGTGACTTTTTTCATACTATTAGTTCGATTTATCTCTGACAAGATAGTGATTTTCGGCGTGAAAACCAAATTAGGTCACGTTTTTCGCGTGACAAAACCGTGATTCTCCCCCGCCCCACTCGCAATTAAAGCACGTACGAGGCGAGTATGCGCTGAATGTTCTTGACGTCAGCCTTGCGACCGAGGTTCTGTGTGATCGGCTCATCAAGCCCCTTCACCCAGACCTTCATCTCACTATCGGTGTCGAACGTGCCGGCCGTTTCGATCGAGAACATATTGATCGAGCCATAAGGGATCGAACGATAGGAACGCTTGCTGCCCGTAACGCCTTGAACGTCTTGTAGGATCAGTCGTTTGTTTGTAAAAATCCACTTATCGCGAATCACCACAAAGGCTTGTTCGATCTGCTCACCGTCGCACAACATCGGACCATACTCCTTTTCGAGAGCTGCCACATCGATGCTCGACGCATTGCCTAAAATTGCATTAATAATTCCCATAATCGTCTATATATTAATTACATTTCTTAATATCCACCACCCTACAACGAGCGCAAAGTAGCACCATATCATCACTTCGCTATTCAACACACGATAGAGGCGTCCTTGTCCTCGTCGACCCAAACACTCGGACACAAGCAACAGCACCACATACGGAATCGACAGCACCAACATCGCATTATATCGCCACGCCGCCGCAAAATCGAAGTGCAGGAGCGCGTGTATGGCACGTTGCGAACCACACCCAGGGCACTGCCACCCCGTCAGCATCAAAAAGGGGCAACGCGGGAAAGGCATTGTAGCAGGATCGTACACATAGTAAATCACAGCAGCAACCACCAGCATTGCCGCAATTCCCGCTCCAATCCACCACCTTTTTCGCGTCATACCAAGTCAGTGAGAGTCATTATTAAGACATACATCACAATGTAGATTAAGCCCAAGACTGCCGACACGGTCGCCCACATCGAGGCCTTATCGGCAAGGCGTTGTGCCTCGGCATATTGTCCACGGCGATATACCGACTCAACCTGCGCTGCATAGAAAATCGCCACAATTCCCAACGGCGTGCAACAGAACAACGCCGAGCAGATTGCCCACCCCAGATTACTCGAAGGCATTGGCGGGCGATATTCGTCGGTGTGATTAATCGGCTGCGTAGTTGGAATTTGCGGCGGAGGTATTACCTCTCCCTCAAACAGGTCAGCCAACTCCTCCAAACGATAGGCCTCGGTCCAATCCTCCAACTCGCAGTGCCATACGAGCGTAGTGGCACACAACGATTGCGCACGCAACTCTTCGAGTGTGAACGGACCAAAATTTCGTTCGCCATTAGTAGTAAAATAGTGCTTCATCTGCTGTGTGCATTTATCGTGGTACAAATATAGCTTTTTGGGCGGAAAATCGCAACGCGCTACCCTATTTTTTCATTCGGACGAAAAAACTTGGCACACGCCCCGAAAAAAGCCTGCGCTAAATTTTGAGGTTCGAAAATTTGAGCGTATATTTGTAATTGCGTGAGTGCGTAGCCGCGCGAAATTCCGCAAATTGCGCACCCTCAGCAAACTATTAATCTCACAGCTAAATAAGCTACAAGCGTATGAAACGAATACTTATCGTCGGTGCAGGTGGCCAGATCGGTTCGGAATTGACCGTGTACCTGCGCAAAATCTACGGCACTAACAATGTGGTTGCAACCGATGTGCGCGATTGCGAACGTCTGCGCGAGCAGGGTCC
>JAFNVH010000071.1 GCA_017379895.1 Rikenellaceae bacterium
AAGGATTGGCGTGGTGGCCGCGCTGCTGCTGGCAACATCATCCCCTCGTCGACTGGTGCTGCTAAGGCTGTAGGCGTAGTTCTGCCCGAGTTGAACGGCAAGTTGACCGGTATGGCATTCCGCGTTCCCACTTTGGACGTTTCGGTTGTTGACCTGACTGTAAACCTGGCTAAGCCCGCAACCTACGCAGAGATTTGCGCTGCTATGAAGGCTGCTTCGGAGGGTGAGTTGGCAGGCGTTCTGGGTTACACTGACGAGGACGTTGTATCGTCGGATTTCTTGGGCGACGCTCGCACTTCGATCTTCGATGCTAAGGCTGGTATCGCTTTGACCGACACCTTCGTTAAGGTTGTTTCGTGGTATGACAACGAGTGGGGTTACTCGAACAAGGTTCTCGACCTGATCTCGGTTATGAAGGCTTACAACAAGTAGTCTTAACCCTACCGAAAAGAAAAATCCCGAATCGTAATGATTCGGGATTTTTTTGTGCTTTATATCGAGCGGTTACATTATCGGGAAGATGACGAAGACCGCCGCGTCCCACAATGCGTGCGAGAGAACAATCGCCGAAAAGCGTTCGGGCATCAGGCGATAGAGTAAGCCCCACGCAATGCCACAAACCATTGACGCCATAATAAGCATAAAGTTCAGCGAGCCGATGTGCACCAGCGTATATGCTGCCGTGGCGACAACAAAGCCCACGTTTGCGCCCCAACGCTCCGAGAGTGTACGCTGAACATATCCACGCCAAAAGACCTCCTCGGCAGGACCGATCAGCACCAACAGTGCGAAGGCGATCAGTGTCGATGAGGTGCCATCTTTCATCGCGTAGATCGAATCGACCTGCGGACGGGCAAAGTCGAACATCAACTGCGAGAGTTTATCACCCACCCAGAAGACGCCCCACAGCACCACCGCGATTGCCACGCCGAGTGCGATATTCGACCAACTCCACTTCAAGTCGCGCGGCCACGAGGGGCGCACCAGCGTCGCAATGGTCATCAGCACTGCTGCCGAGATACTCATCGCAACCCAAAAGTTAAGGTGCGGAGCAGTCCACGGCGAGAACATCACCGTCCACAGCACAAATGCCAGCGCAACGGCCAATCCTACACGTTTCATACGAAATACGCTACAACGAAACCGATCGTAAAGAGCAGGCTGAAAATGAGCTGCAACTTTGCTGTTCGCTCGTCGAGATTAGCGATCAATTCTGTCGTATCGTCATCGTGGCGCAACATATCGCGCGCACCCTGCCACGCAGGCATAACAACCACCAACGTCAGCAGCGACCACCACGGCAACAAGCCTGCCACAGCACAACCTGCAATCCAAACAAACGGGAAAAGCACCTCGAAGGCATAGAGGGGTTTCGACGCCTTGCGACCAATGCTCATTGCGAAGGTTTTGATATTAGCGCGAGCGTCAGTAGTGATATCGCGCGTATTGTTAGCATGAAGAATAGCAACCGTAATCAGACCCACCGGAACAGCAATCCACAACACATTCCACACCAGTGCACCCGTTGCTACGAACGAGGTACCGAGCGTAGGCAGCAGTGCATATGCAAACATAATATCGACATCTCCCAGCGCGCTATACTTCAATCGGGGATAGAGCAGCACAGTCAGCACACCTGCCACACCAAACCACAATAGAGGTAATCCCACGCGTATCATCAAACCGATACCCATAACCAGCGCCACAACTAGCAGACCCACTGCCAATCGCAACATCTCCTTAGGGGTAAACTCACCTGAGGTCATCGTCTTTGCGCCAAATGTATCCTCGGCATCGACACCCTTGCGGAAATCGAAATAATCGCTCCACACGTTACCTGCCGCGTGGAACATCACTGCATTAATCAAAGCCCAGACACCACCAAACCAATCGATTTCGGCGCCACTCCACCACAGATACATCAGCGTTACCAGAACGGGCATTGCCGACGCAGGAAACGACCATGGACGTACTGCGATCAACCACTGACCAAACGAATGTTTTTTCATATTGATTATTTTAAAAAAACGTAGATTCGCCACCTATGTGACAAGCAACAAATCTACGTTTAGATTAATGAATGACTACTCCAAGCCCATACGCTCGATCAGAGCCTTCTGGTCGGGCTTATGACCGCGGAAGCGAACGTAGAGCTCCATCGGATGCTCAACGCCACCCTTCGAGAGCACGTTCTCGCGGAACGAGTTAGAAACCTCAGTATTAAAGATACCCTTCTCCTTGAACAGCGAGAAAGCGTCAGCGTCTAATACCTCTGCCCACTTATAACCATAGTAACCGGCAGCGTAACCGCCCGAGAAGATGTGCGAGAACGAGGTAGCCATACCCGTACCCTCAACCTCGGGAACAACCTGAGTCGGCTTCATCGACGCCTTCTCGAATGCCTCAACATCGCCCTTGTAAGGCTCAGTCAGGCTGTGCCAAGCCATATCGGTCATACCGAACGAGAGCTGACGCACGTTCGAGTAAGCAGCCAAGTAATTCTTCGCATCAACGATCTTCGAGATCAACTCAGCAGGCATCTGCTCGCCAGTCTCGTAGTGAACAGCCCACAGGTCGAGGTACTCCTTCTCGGTAGCCCAATTCTCCAACAGCTGCGAAGGCAGCTCAACGAAATCGCGATAAACGCTCGTACCGGTCAGCGACGCGTACTTACCCTCGCCCAGCATACCGTGCAGTGCGTGGCCGAACTCGTGGAGGAAGGTAGTGAACTCGTCGAAGGTCAGCAACGACGGAGTGTTCTCGGTCGGCTTGGTGAAGTTCATAACGAGCGAAACCAAAGGACGGATCTCGTTACCTTCAGCATCGAAGCTAGCAGGACGGAACTCGGTCATCCACGCGCCACCACGCTTGGTCTCGCGGGGGAAGAAGTCGAGATAGAGGATAGCCATCATCTTGCCCGTTGCATCATAAACCTCATATACCGATACCTCAGGGTGATATACCGAAATCTCGGTGTTCTCCTTGAACTCCAAACCGTAGAGTTTGTTAGCCAACATAAATACGCCCTTCTTCACATTGTCGAGCTTCAAGTAAGGCTTAACCATCTCGTCGCTCAGAGCGTACTTCTCGTTCTTATACTTCTCGCTGTAATAGCTGAAATCCCAAGGCATAACCTCGCCCTGCAAACCGAGCGACTTAGCATATGCGTTGATAGTTGCATAGTCCTTATCGGCATACTTCTTGGTTGCGCCCAACAACTCTTTGAGGAAGTTGTTCACATTGTCAGCACTTTCAGCCATACGCTCCTCCAATACATAGTCAGCATAGGTTTCGTAACCAAGCAGGTTAGCCATCTGCAAACGCAGCTCGGCAATACGCTTAACGATCTCACGGTTGTCATTTGCACCATCAACCATAGCGCGCGAGTTGTAAGCACGCCACAACTGCTCCTTCAACTCACGGTTCGACGAGTAGGTTACAAAAGGACCATAGCTCGGAGCCTGCAACGTAACGGTCCAACCCTCCTCGCCACGAGCCTTAGCGTCGGCAGCCAGACCCTCCTTAACGAAGTCGGGCAACTCGGCAACAACGGTCGAATCGGTGATGTTGTAGGTGTAAGCGTTGGTTGCAGCCAGCACGTTCTGACCAAACTGCAAAGTCAGCTGCGACAGCTCAGCCGAAATCTCACGATATACAGCCTTTTTCTCCTCGTCCAAAGCTGCACCATTACGCGAGAAGCTCTTATAGGTCTTCTCAAGCAACTTAGCCTCTTCGAGCGACAGATCGAGCGATTCACGCTGATCGTAAACAGCCTTAACGCGAGCAAACAACTCGGGATTGAGCGATACGTCGTTCGAGTACTCGGTCAGCTTGGGCTGTACCTCCATCGAAACCTGCTGCATCTGCTCGTTAGCATCAGCCTCCAAGATATTGAAGAAAATATACTCAATGCGAGTCAGTTTGTCGCCAGCACGCTCCAAAGCCTCAATCGTATTTGCAAAGGTGGGAGCAGCCGTATCGGCAACGATAGCATCGATCTCAGCGCGAGCCTCAGCAATAGCCGCATCGAATGCGGGTGCGTAGTGTTCCACCTTGATCTCGTTGAAAGGCGGAGTCTGGTAGGGAGTGTTCCAATCAGCCAACAGCGGATTGTCGCCACTCTGACAAGCCGCAAGTGTTGTAAGTGCCATAGCAGCAATCAGAATTTGTTTTTTCATAGTGTTGTTAGTGTTTCTATTTGTTTAAGTTTTAGTACAAATTGTCATACATCGACTGGCTCTTGTCGTACTTCAAGTCCTGCAACATCGACGATTTAACGCCAATATGGAAACTCCACGACTTATGATAGCCGAACGGAATCCACGAGAAACCCATCTGCCAACAGTGCAGATCTCGCGAAATCGAGATCGATGATGTAGTCAGTTTACCCGTCATCAGATCGAAACCACCCTGGAACGTAACACCCCACTTTGGCGTCAGGTTCAAACTACCATTGAAACCGAGTGTTTGGGTAACATTTCGCTTGATACCCGTCGTTCCGTTGTTCACCAGCGACGTACCATAACTGATCGTATAGTTGAAACTGAAATTCCACGGTAGAGCAAAATCATAGTAACTCTGCGCCATATACATTCGCCTCATCACTGGATCCATCGTACCATAGGGATCGGAGAATGGGTTGGCATATGCTGGGTCGATAGGTTGCGAGGAGATATCATTCATCTTCGCACCACTCGAGCCCTTATTCTTCGACTGGAACGAATAACCGAACGACCAACCCGTACTCGTGATTCGACCAGGTCTACCCTTTGCCCACGCAAGTTTATTGATGCGACGACCCTCGGGCGTTACCTGATAGGGGTCAAGCGTTGCTGACAGCTGAATACCGAAGTTCTGTGTGATCGTCGTACGGAAACTCAGATTGATATTCGACAGATTCATCGAGTCGGCCAGGAAGTTATACGAACCCGAAATGGTCAAATCGTCAATCAGTTTCAGAATTCGTGTTCCCGTTGTATCGCGATCGCTGGCAACCTTCATTTCGAGATTTTGTTTGAGCGAGAAATTGATCGCAGCCGAACGTCCCGACGACGGAACACCATATGCATTACCCTCAAATGGCGAATAGACCTGGACACGGCCTGTCGTATCGCTCTGCACGACCTTATAGTAGCCATACTTCTGTTTCGAGAAATCGGGAGCATACGAGAATCCGACAGTAGGCGTAATCACGTGACGGATAGCCTTGACCTTAGCCTTCGGATTCTTGAAACGATACATACCGTAGAGTTTGGTCGAACCCGACACCGAGAAGTTGTAGTTGTAGAGTCGATAGAAACCATACTCGGGCGCAAGGTAATCGACCGTCTGCGTTTCGGGATTCCACTGTCGCTCCTGCTTCTTGAAGTACCACTTTTCGGTATAGTTAGCCGAGGGCGAAATATTCAAGTAGTTGAACAGCGTGAGCGAGGTCGATACGGGGATCGAGTGCTCGACGCCGTGGCGCATATTCTGCAATGTCTGAGGAGTGAAAATCTCGTTCTCCTTGGTCTGTACCGTATTGGTCAGCTTACCCGTGTACGACATCGAAATCTTCTCGTACCAACGCTCCTTACCCATCACCTCCTTGCGCTTGAAGGGATAGATACGCGACATATTGACAACCACTGTCGGCAGCGTAAACGAAAGGGTCTGAGTCTGCGAGTTCTGCGACACACCCAAGTTAGCCGACATCGAGAACGGAGTACCCGACCACGACTTCGAGTATGCGATCGACGAGTTGGTCTGCGTCGCAAGAATGTCATTGAGCGATGTTGCCGAATATTTCGAGTAACCACTTGTCGAGAAATTCACACTCGCCGAGAATGTCGATCCTGGACGGAACTTGGGATCCTGCTGGTGAGTCCACTGAATACGGAAGTTGTCCTGATTGGTGTAATCGGGAGCTCCCTTATCGCCAAATCGCACCTTCGAATAGTTGGCAGCCAAATTACCCGAGAACTTGTAGCGCTTGATGTAGCGCGACGAAGCCGATGCCTCCCACGATCCGAGAGTATAGATACCGCCTTTGAGGGTCAAGTCGATATAGTCGTTGAAGGTGAAGTAGTAACCGAAATCGCGCAGGTAGAAACCCTTGACATACTCCTCACCATAGGTCGGCATAATGAAACCCGACTTGGGTCCCTGATTCAACGGGAAGAAACCCTCAGGCAGACCGAGGAAGTAGATTGGCACATCTTCAAGCACGATGTACGACGGACCGATAATCGCCTTCTTGCCGGGGATCAACTTCGCTTTGGTCATAACCAAACCGAAGTGCGGGTTGTCGGTATGGTCGCAGGTGGTAAACATACCGTTAGCGATATGGATCGTGTTGTCGGCCATCTTCTTCACATCTTTACCGATCAAGAAACCATCGCCCTCTTGTGTTGCGATACCCTTGATCTTAGCCTTGCCCGACTCCATATTGTAGTCGATCGTGTCCATTGTGAAGGTTTTGCCACCCTCGGTGAACTGCGGACGCGTAACCGTAGGCTCGTTATCGACTGTATCGTTGATACCATAAGCACGGATCTGACGATTCTCCATATTGATGGCCATAAAGTCGGCCTTCATATTCATCGACTGATAGGTCACATCACCCGAACGGTAGATATAAACCATCTTTTCGCGCACATCAAAGACCAAAGAGTCCTTGTTCTTACCCGTAATGGGTGCTTCGAGCGCCGAACCCTGATGCACCACCTCACTCTTGGTCGAAGTACTATCGATCAATTGCGGAGCCGCATCGTTGTGAATCCACTCCGAATCGGGCGAGAAGTTCGACGAGTCAATACGTGAAGTGAAATCGCCACCAACGGGTCGGTCAGTCATTGCCGCATCATTCTCGGTCGGTTGCGATGCTGTTCGGGCACGTACCGCACGGCTGTCAGCCGTTTGCGGAGTGAGGTGAGTGGGAGTTTGCGTTTCGGACTCAGCCACCACACCTCGACGTGCAGCCGCCCATAACGCCCCATTCGGTGCAGCCACACCGAATACCATTTGCGTCAAAACCAACACAAATGCCACTATGAATAGATATTTTATCGTTCTTTTGCTCAAAATTCGATATTTTTTCGTAACTTTGCCGGCAAAGCCGGCAAAACGCAAAGTAGCGCCCTCGCGTGCGACGCGTTACGCGCGTTTTAACCTGCAAATATAACTAAATTTTTTAAGTTAGCCAATTATATTATCCGAATAATGCGTCGTGCGACTATCTTCATAACGTTTGTAGCTATGGCTTTGTTGTGTGCATCACAATTGTTTGCACAAAACAATCAGCCAATGACCATCGTCATCGACCCCGGTCACGGAGGTTACGACCCAGGAGCAGTCGCTACCCTCAACGGTAAACAGTACCGTGAGTGCGATATCGCCCTAAGCATTGCTCTCAAAGCGGGAAGTATGATCGAGAAGAATATGCCGCAGGTGAAGGTGATCTATACCCGCAATTCGGACAAGCATTTGAGCACGAACAAAACCCGCGACCTGCAAGCACGTGTCGATATTGCCAACAAGGCTGATGCGGGTCTTTTCCTCTCGATTCACTGCAACGCTGCGAAGGCAACATCAGCGTCGGGTGCCGTAACACTCATTATGGGAGAGAGTAGCGCCAAGCGCATACAGCAGAATGCCGACGTCATAGAAGATGCATATCGCGACGACCTGGTCGATATGTCGGATGCAGCAACTGCCGCAGCTGTACGCGCGTACATCAAGACCGTTCAATTCACTCTATTGCAGAATAGTAGCACATTTGCGAATCTGCTTCAGAAGTATCACAAGAACGCTGTCGGCCACGGCAATCGCCGTTCGCTGGTCTATGGCCAGCCTCTGTGGGTGTTGTGCTACACGCAAATGCCGGGTGTACTGACCGAGATCGGCTTTATGTCGAATAAGCACGATTTGCAGATTATGGCAACAGAGGATGGTCAGCAGAAGATTGCAAAGGCTATTTATGACGGTTTCTGCGAATACTACAAGATCTATTTCGGTGGCGAGCCGCAACCGATCGAGGAGCCAGAGCAAGTCGAAGTTAAAACCGATGTAAAAGCCGAGGAACCCAAGTCGCAGCCCGCTGAAAGCGAGGCTCCCCAACAGGAGGTAGCGAAAGAGGAAGAGGCTACCGATGTGGGCTACACGATTCAGCTCTGCGCAAGCAAAACAAAGATCGCCACGAATAGCTCGGAATTCAAGAGCTATCGCGGTCGTGTGCGCGAGTTTGTGACCGACGGCACATTCTGCTACAAATATTGCACAGGCATTTTCGCATCGAAAGAGGAGGCAGACAATTCACTCAAAGAGGTGCGCAAGCTGTTCAAAAATGCTTATGTCGTAGGTTTCGATGGCAATAAATTGGTGTCACATAGCGTTGTGGCTGGAAAATTGAAAACTAAATAAGAATATAAAAAACAACTAATATGAAGAAAGAGGTTAAAATCGGAATTTTTGCAGTCGTAATGCTGCTCGCGTTGTGGGCAGGCATTCGATTCCTGAGCGGCATCGATATTTTCAGCCGCAACATCATCTACTATGCATCGTATGAGAATGTCAGCGGTTTGCAAACCGCAGCACCGATCACTATTCACGGCGTGAAGATGGGTACGATCGAGAGCATTACGTTCGACCCTTCGAAAGGTAGCGACGTGAAAGTTGCGCTGGCTGTTAAGCGTCAGTATCGTCTGCCCGTGGATACGCGTGCCGTGATCTACGACAACGGCATTATGGGCGGCAAGGCTATAAAACTCGATCTCGGCTCGTCGAGCGAGTTGCTCAAACGTGGCGATCAGATCATATCGGACTCAGGTTCGGATATGATGTCGTCGATCGGCAATGAATTGGGCGACCTGAAAGGTAAGCTGACCGTTGTGGCTGATAATTTGGCAACTGCGCTGGCAAATATCAATACGCTCGTAGAGCAGAATACCGACAACCTGAGCGGCACAATCTCGAATCTCAATTCGATCAGTGCGTCGCTCGACGGCGTACTCAAATCGGAGCGAAAGAATATCGAGGGTATCGTAACCTCGCTCACCGGTTTGGCCGAGATGCTCAACCAGAACACCGAGCGTTTCGACCGCATCATCGGCAATGTCGATGCTGTGGCCGAGCAGTTGGAGCAGGCGAAGGTCGATTCGCTCGTCAAGGCATTCACCTCGACTGCCGACAATCTGAGTCGTATGCTCGCTTCGATCAATGCGGGTGAGGGCTCGGTTGGTGAGTTGATGAACGATAAGGAGCTCTACGACAATCTGGCAGCTGCAAGCGGCAATCTATCGGCTCTGCTGGCTGACTTGAAGGAGCACCCAGCACGTTATGTTCACTTCTCGGTATTCGGGTCGGATCCCGACAAGAAGGCTGAGCGCAAAGCTGCACGTGCCGAGAAAAAAGCAGCAAAGGCTGCTCAACAAGCTGAGTAAAACCCAAAACAAATAAGTCTGTCTAACCCACACCGCGTGGTGTTAGACAGCTTATTTTTGTATGGAACACTATGATCTACCCCGCAAACTTTGAATCGAAAATAGGTTTCGACCGCATTCGTGCTCTGGTTGCCGAGCGTTGTAACACGCAGGCCGCCCGCGCAAAGCTCGACGAGCACCATTTCTCGGCTCGACGTGAGGTGGTCGAGCAGCGAATTGCCTCGGCCGACGAGATGCGCACGATCATTCAGATGGAGCACGAATTCCCCAATGAGGAGTTCTGCGACCTGACGGCTCTGATCGCAAAGGTGCGTGTCGAGGGCACGTTCCTCGATCTGGAAGAGGCCGTGCTGCTGGCTCGTGCATTGCGTCAGGTCGACTCGATCAGCCGATTCATTCGCTCGCGCGAAAGAGTTATATATCCCCAACTACATCGTCTGACCGAGGAGGTGGTTTCGCTCGAAGCCATCGCCAACCATATTGATTCACTCATCGACCGTTTCGGGCAGATGCGCGACAGCGCCTCGGACGAATTGTATCGCATTCGTCGCTCGATTCGCGAGCGCGAAGGTCAGGCGTCGAAGCGTTTGCAGCAGGTGTTGCAGGCCGCCAAGAGCGCTGGAATTGTCGAGGCCGATGCGACGCTCTCGATCCGCGATGGTCGCGCTGTGATCCCCGTTACGGCGGGAAATAAGCGCAAACTGAATGGTTTTGTGCAGGGCGAATCGGCAACGGGTAAGACCGTATTTATCGAGCCCGTCGAGGTTGTTGAACTAAACAACGAACTGCGCGAATTGGAGTATGCCGAGCGCCGCGAGATCGTTCGTATTTTGTGCGAGCTGACCGACCGCATACGTCCCGTGATCGACACCGTCGAGGCCTCGGCCGACTATCTTGCGACGATCGATATGTTGCGTGCGAAGGGTCGCTTTGCATCCGAGAATGGGTGCGTGCGACCGATTATCTCGACCGACGATCGTATGGAGTTGCGCACGGCGCGCCACCCGTTGCTGGCTATCGCGCTGGCAAAGGAGAAGAAGAGCGTCGTACCGCTGGATATGGTGCTCAATGGCGAGAAACGTATTTTGGTTATCTCAGGTCCCAATGCAGGCGGTAAGTCGGTCTGTCTGAAAACGGTCGGACTGCTGCAATATATGCTCCAATGCGGATTCCCAATCCCTTGTGGCGAGAACTCGGAGTTGCCACTTTTCGAGTCGATATTTATCGACATCGGCGACGAGCAGTCGATCGATAACGACCTGAGTACCTACTCGTCGCACCTGCTCAATATGAAGAATATGCTCAGCGGCGCATCGTCGCGCACACTGGTGCTGATCGATGAGTTCGGTACGGGTACCGAGCCGATTATGGGTGGCGCGATTGCCGAGGCTATTCTCGAACAGCTGGTCGAGCGCGGCACCTACGGCGTCATCACGACTCACTACTCAAATATCAAATATTTCGCATCAAACCACGAGGGCGTCGAAAATGGCGCTATGATGTTCGATGTGCAGAATATTCGTCCATTGTTCCGCCTCGAAATGGGTAAGCCGGGTAGTTCGTTTGCAGTCGAGATCGCTCGCAAGATCGGTCTGCCCGAGAATATAATTCGCACCGCAAGCGAGAAGGCCGGTAGCGATCATATCAACATCGAGCGTCAGCTGCGCGAGATTGCGCGCGACCGTCGCTATTGGGAGCAGAAACGTGACCGAATCCGCATTGCCGACCGCAAAGTCGAGGAGCTCGAAACCTCGTATGCTGAGCAACTTTCGCGCATCAAGGCCGAGCGCCAGCAGATTATCCGCGAGGCGAAGGAGGAGGCTCAGCGACTGATTTCGGAGGCTAATCGTCAGATTGAAAACACAATACGCACGATTCGCGAATCACAAGCCGAGAAGGAGCTGACCCGCTTAGCTCGCAAGGAGCTGGACGATATGCGCGAGCGCACCGAGCGTGACGAAGCGGCCGAGGCTGAGCGTTCGGCACGTGTTGACCGCGAGATGGAGCGCATCGAGCGTCGTCGCCAACGTCGCGAGGAGCGCAAGGCGGCAGGTGGCAAAGGCGAGAGCGCAGAGGTGGTCGAGAAGCAGATTCCGCGCGTAATCGTGGTGGGCACAAAGGTGCGCATCAAGGATCAGGACGGCGTTGGCGAGGTGCAGGAAATCAAGGGCAAGAAGGCAACGGTGGCATTCGGCCATATCCGAACGACCGTCGCTGTGGAGCGTCTTGAGGCCGTTTCGAATGCCGAGTATAAGCGCCAAACACGCCCCACGACCGCTCGCACGGTGATCTCGGTCGATGTTTCGCAGCGCAAACTCAACTTCAAGGATAATATCGACGTGCGCGGTATGCGTGCCGCAGATGCAATTGAGAAGGTACAATCGTTTATCGATGACGCGATTATGGTCGGTATCGGTAGCGTTTCGATCCTGCACGGCAAGGGCACGGGCGCGCTTAAAGAGGAGATTCGTCGCTACCTGCGTACGGTACCCGATGTGGCTACTGCGGCCGACGAGCACGCCGATCGTGGTGGTGCTGGTATCACCATCGTAACATTCAGACAATAAGTACAATGATATATAGACTCAGTCAAATAGCCGCGTTATGTGGCGGGCAGTTGGTCGGTGCAGATCGCACGGTCGAGGAGGTTACAGTCGATAGCCGCAACTACACCTATGGCGAGCGCAGTATGATGGCCGCAATTCGTGGTCGCAACCACGACGGCCACAACTTCATCGAGGCGGCATACGCGCACGGAGTTCGAGCATTTATGGTGGCACGCGAGCCCGAGGTGATCCATTCGAACGCTGGCTACGTCATCGTAGATGATACGCTCGCGGCATTGCAAACTTTGGCTGCCGACTACCGTTCGCAATTCGAGGGCCGCGTGGTTGCCGTAACGGGCTCTACCGACAAAACGCTGGTCAAAGAGTGGTGCGCGCAAAGTGCACCCGATGGGGTCAAGATCTTCCGCAGCCCAAAGAGTTACAATTCGCAACTAGGTGTAGCTCTGTCGCTTTTGATGATCGAGGGCGACGAGCAGGTGGCAATAGTCGAAGCGGGAATTTCGCACCCAAAACAGATGGCACGCCTCGAAGAGATGATTCGTCCCGACGTGGCGATCATCACTAATATCGGTACGCAACACGCCGAAAATTTCGATTCGGACGAGCACAAGGTGCGTGAGAAATTAACGCTCGCGCGCCGTGCCAAGATGATAATTTATGATGGCTCGATCGAGTTGATCGCAAAGGCCGTTGACGAACTTTCTGCCACGAAGATCGATTGCCGCGAGTATAGCGACATTGAGAATACCAAACGCGACCGCTCGTCACAACGTGCTGCCGAAATAGTTGCAGCACTTTGGTGCTCAATGCATTGCCGCAGTCAAGAGGTTCGCAAACGAGTGCAGGCACTACGTCCGCTGGCGATGCGTATGGAACTTAAAGACGGTATTAACGGCTCGATCATACTCAACGACTCGTCGAATGCCGATGTCAATTCGTTGGCCATCGCGCTCGATGCGTTGTTGCGCTCGGCCGAAGGTCGCGACTGCACGCTCATCATTTCGGACGATGAACGCCGAACCACAACCGCCGATTATTGGCGTCGTGTGGCACAACTCGCGGAGCGTTCGGGCATTCGCACCGTTCTGGGAATTGGTGCAGGGGCAGAGCGTTTTGCCGATCTATTCGATTGCCAGACACGTTTCTACGCTACGCCAAACGAGCTGCTCGGCGGACTCTATCCCGAGGATTTTGCCAATCGAGCCGTGCTGATCAAGTGCGCCTCAACAGCCGATTTCGAGCGAATGAGCCACAACCTCGAACAGCGTAGCCATACGACCGTTTTGGAGGTAAATCTCGACGCTATGCGACGCAACCTGAACTTCTATCGTTCGATACTCTCGCCGCGCACGATGTTGATGGCGATGGTCAAGGCGTCGAGCTACGGAAACGGTCGCCACGAGATCGCTCAAATGCTCCAAAACGAGGGCGTCGATGCTCTGGGTGTGGCTTTTGCCGACGAGGGAACAGCCCTGCGACGTCGCGGTATCACAATGCCGATCGTGGTGCTCAATGCTGACACCAACAGTTTTCCCGTGATGGTTGCCGACCGTTTGGAACCTGAGATATACAGTTTTACGTCACTCAATGACTTTGTCGAGGCTGTTAAGCGTGCTGGTAGTTACCGCTACCCGATCCATATCAAGATCGACAGCGGTATGCACCGTCTCGGATTCGAGCAGGAGGATATTCCGCATCTTATCACCGAGTTGGAGCGCGTGAGCCAATATGTGCGTGTGGCGACTATTTTCTCGCATCTGGCAACGGCCGACGACACCGAGCAGGACGACTTCACCCGTGAGCAGATCGCCCGCTACGACACCATCTCGTCACAACTTGCCGCGGCACTTCCCTATCGCGTGATTCGCCACACGGCCGCCTCGGCTGCTATGGAGCGTTTCGACGAGGCTCGATTCGATATGTGCAGATTGGGTTTGGGTTTGTATGGGTTTGATTACTACCGTAACGACGCGCTGACGCCCGTTGCGACGCTCAAAGCTCGCGTGGTGCAGATCAAACACTTAGGCGCTGATCAGACCGTCGGCTATGGTCGTGCAGGAAAGCTCGCACGACCGACAACAACGGCTACGGTCTCGATCGGTTATGCCGACGGATTGAACCGTCGTCTGGGTTGCGGTGCTTGGTCGATGCTCGTTCACGGCAAGCCTGCACCGATCGTCGGACGTATCTGTATGGACTGCTGTATGATTGACATTACCGACATTGAAGGCGTGCGCGAAGGCGACGAGGTGACTGTATTCTCACCCGCTGAGGGCAACCGAGTCGATCAGATGGCCGCACTGCTCGGTACTATTCCCTACGAGGTGATGACCTCGATCAGCATACGTGTTAAACGAATCTTTATCCGCGAATAAGATATGGAAAAAGGAACTCTCTATATGGTGCCCTGTCCCATTGCCGACGACGGCGATTTGGCACGCGCATTGCCCGAATACAACGCCGACGTGGTGCGCTCGATCAACTATTTCGTGGTCGAGAACCTGCGTACGGGACGCCGTTTTCTCTCGCGCGTGAGTATGGGACGTCCCATCGACACCCTCAAACTTGCCGAGCTGAATGAACATACCGCCGACGCTGAGGTCGAATCGCTTATCGCACCGATTCTCGCCGGCGAGGACTGCGCAATGATCTCCGAGGCTGGTTGTCCGGGCGTTGCAGATCCCGGAGCAGCGCTGGCTGCCCTCTGTCATCGACACGGAGTGCGCGTGGTGCCTTTGGTTGGTCCTTCGTCGATTCTATTGGCACTTATGGCCTCGGGAATGAATGGACAGTCGTTCGCATTCAATGGCTATCTACCCGTCAAACCTCCTGAGCGTCAGCGTGCTCTACGTGCGCTCGAACGTCGTGCCCGCACCGAGCACCAATCGCAAATATGCATCGAGGCACCCTATCGCAATCGCCAACTTTTGGAGGCTATCGTCGCCTCGTGCGCACCCGACACACGTGTGACTGTTGCGATCGACATCACGGCCGAGAGCGAGCGCATCGAAACCCGCACCGTTGCCGAGTGGCGTCGCTCAATGCCCGACGATCTGCACAAACGCCCTGCGATTTTCATCATCGGAGAGTAAAACCGAGCAGTACATCAAAACAAAAGCCGCCCAACACTGAGGCGGCTTTTATTATGGTTGTGACTATCCTACAAATTGAGGTAGACCTTCTCGATATAGCTATTGAACGTATCGCGATAGTTGTCGCCAACGGGTAGGCTCACGTCGTCGCTCAGGAATACGCGACCCTTAGCAAAAGCCTTGATATGTTTCAGATTGACGATATACGAACGGTGAATACGCATAAAGTCGCCCGCCGTCAGGATCGGCTCAATGTTCTTCAAACGCAACAATGTCATCACTACCTCGCCCGTATTAAGGTGCAGGCGCAGGTACTCACTCTCGCTCTCGACATAGTCGATATCACTGATCTTCACCAGCATAACCTTATGATCAGCCTTCACCGAGATATACTCACGATTCTCGACCATCACCTCCGCATCATCATCTGACTCCTGCTCTGCCGCAGGCGCTGCAACAGGTTGTGCCGCCGCATTCTGCATCAGTTCGTACTGATGTTTCACCTTATTGGCCGCGCGCAGGAAGTCCGAGAACGAGATCGGTTTCAACAGATAGTCCACCGCATTGAGTTTATAGCTCTCGATGGCATACTCAGAATAGGCCGTCGTGAAGACAACCAACTTATGTCCTACCAACGATCGAACAAGATCCAAACCATTGATGTCGGGCATATTGATATCGACAAAAATCAGATCGACCGCTGCGCTCGACACGTATACCGATGCCTCGATCGCATTGGTGTACGAACCCACAAGCTCCAAAAACGGAACTTGCGACACATATTTATTCAACTGTTTGAGAGCCAACGGCTCATCATCGATTGTCACACACTTAATCATAACGCGGGAATGTTTAGTTCGACACTATATTGATGCGCCGTATCCTCGATTTCGAGCTGATAACGCTTCGGGAAGAGCAGGTCCAAACGCTTACGAACATTGTCCAAACCTATACCGCCAGGAGTATTCCACTTGCTCAGATTCTTCGAGTTCAATACCGTATAGCATACTCGATCGCCCTCGGCGCTAACCTCAATCGAAATATGAATATATGAACGACTGTTATAGCTAATTCCGTGCTTGAATGCGTTCTCAACAAAGACAATGAAGATAAGTGGCGGGATCTTTACCTGCGAAGGCGAGTTCTCGGGAACATCAACCACAATCTCAACCGAATCACTATAACGCAAGCGCATCAACTGAATATAGTGTTGCAGGAATTGTATCTCTTTATCAAGCGAAATCGAGTCCTGCTCCGAGTCGTAGAGCACATAGCGCATCATCTTCGACAGCTCGATCACCGTATCCTTTGCCGCCTCCGAGTCGATGTCGATCAACGCGTGGATATTGTTGAGCGTATTCATAAAGAAGTGCGGATTGATCTGATATTTCAGATAGTCCAACTCCGCCTGCATCATATTATGGCGCATATCGCCCATCTCCTGATCGTCGCGAATCGACTTATAGATCATCTTGATACCCGAATTCAGACCGCACATAAACACACCCAACAACAGGTTGATCGGCAGTGGCAGGTGACTGAACACCAACGTAGTCATTCGCACGTCAGGCTGCTCGATATCGATACCATAAATGTGATGATACAGATCAATCGATGTGAAGATAACCACTACCGTCACAATCGTCAATGCGACATAGGTCAGATATTGGCGAGTAAGCAGGAATCGCTTGACAATCCACCAATTGTGGATTGAAAAGAGCAGGAAATATGGAGCGATAATGCTCCACGCCGTCTGAATGCTACGCCACTCGAACGGGTCGCTACGGAAGATCGAACCGCTGAAAATCGGCACCAGAAACACGAACGTCCAAACACAAAAGTAGAGCAGGCCCTCGGTTAGAGCCTGCTTACTGATTTTTTCGGTTTGTGGTCGTGGAACTCGCATTTCTACAACGATTTACGCACACCAAATTATGCTACTTGCCAATATGCTTCTTCAAGATCTTTTTGTAATGATCAGCCATAGCCTTGAAGCCCAAATCGGTCAAATGAGCTCCATCAACCGAGCACTCGTCATCGTTGTACGACACACCCTCGTAGAAGTAGAAATTCTTATCGCGCTTGAAGTGATCGGCGACCTTTTTCATCTCAACGGTTTTTGCTTCCAGCTGGCTACGCTGCTCGAGGTTGAACTGCGAGGGCGGGAACTTATAGCTGTCGAACATAATAATCGGAGTATCGGGGTGGGCCTTGCGCAGCACCTCGATAAATGCAATCGCATTCTCTTCAATCATTTTTGCCGTACAGTTCGGAACAAAGTCGAGGAAATAGGCCGTCGGATTCAGTCGTGCCATAGCCTCAGCGATATATAGGTCGCAACGTGCGTTACCGCTGAAACCGAGGTTAATAGCCTCGAAATCCATATCGCGCGACATAATCGACGAGTAGCACATACCTGCACGGTTGGCGCAACCACCCTGCGTGATGCTCGTACCATAAAATACCACCGAGCGATCGGCACGAGGCGAAGCATTGATCGGCTGACCGATCTCGGCATTGCGATCTACACCAATCTGCACATCACTAACGCCATCGTACAGAGGCAGATATAGCATATACTCCGCAAACTTGCCGTCCATATTCTCGATCAGCACACCGCTATTCTCTTTATTCTTAGTCGAGGGACGACCCGAATTGACGTGACGCCAGCCCTCATCGGTCAAACGATAGAGATCGACTCCACGAATACCAACGGTAGTCATATGGCCCATATTCACCTGATAGCGAACAGTCCATTTAACAGCTATCGACTTCGAGTTGGTACGGAAACGCACCGCCATACCTGCGCTATTGGTCGAAAGGGTCCACAACTCCTCGCGGCAACCCTCCTTAACCGATGCGGGCAGACGATCGTAGAACGATTCGGTGTCGGTAAAACCCTTACCTACTATACGGAAATCACGTGCCGAACGAAACTCCATCGAGTCGATCTTGGCTGCTGCCGCCTGCATAGCAATCGCTACTACGGCAACCATCGTGAGAATCAATCTTTTCATCGTTTGTTTTGTTTTTTAGATATTGTACAGATAACGCTTGATACTACGCTTGGGAGTCTTCTCAAACTCCGAAGGATAGATAATGATCTCGGCCAGACGCTCATAAGGCGCAACCAACGAGTTGATCTCCTTCAAGTTATCGGTCATATACTTCGGGATATCGAGCTTCGCGATACCATCAGCCGCAGCTGCCTCATAGTCGGGCACAACCAACGCAACCAACTTATTATCGCGCTGAACAACCAACGATTCCATAACCAGATAGAGAGTATTGAGCTTAGCCTCGATCTCCTCGGGGTAGATATTCTGACCGTTGCTACCCAAGAGCATAGTCTTGCAACGACCACGGATATAGAGCGTACCGTCGGGATCCATCGTACCCATATCGCCGGTATGCAACCAGCCGTCGGGCTCGAGAACATCGGTTGTAGCCTGCTCGTTCTTGTAGTAACCCATCATAACGTGCTCACCACGAACCATAATCTCACCTGCAGTCTTCTCGGGATCGGGTGAATCGATCTTACACTCGAGGTGCGACTTCAGGTAGCGACCACACGAGCCGGGCTTGAAATCACAATGTGCAGCAAAACTGATCAGCGGAGCACACTCGGTCATACCGTAACCAATCGTGATGGGGAAGTTGATCTTCAACAGGAAGTTCTCAGTCTCCTCGTTCATCGGAGCACCACCCACAATAAAGATATCGACATTACCACCAAATGCATCGATCAGTTTCTTGCGGATAATCGAGTGGATTGCAGTATTGAGCAGAGGAATACGCATCGCAATGCTCATCGGCTTCTTCTCCAACATCGGCAGCACCTGCTTACGATATACCTTCTCGAGAATCATCGGCACGCAGCAGATAATCGTCGGCTTAACAACCGACATAGCTTCCATCAGGATCTTCGCAGCGGGAATACGACCCAGCAGTGTGATGTGACCACCCGCAGCCAAAGGTGCCAACATATCGAATGCGCAACCGAAAGCGTGAGCCAACGGCAGGAACGACAGCGTACGCGAGCCGCGATAGAAGAAGGTATTATTGGTGTCGGGGTTGATCTCTGTGCAAGCGAAGACAACGTTACCCGTCAAGTTATTCGTCGTCAACATTACACCCTTCGAATAACCCGTCGTGCCCGAAGTGTAGTTCAGCAACAGAAGCTGCTCGTTCGGAACATCGGGATACTTGATATCCTCGGTGCGGAAGCCGCGAGGATATGCCGTACGATAATGCTTGAGGATATCCTTCTGGAAACGGGTCAGCGAAGAATGACCGTCACGCTCGTGAATAACGTGATAGTCGGTCAACGAGAACACCGCCTTGATGTCTGGAATCTGCTCAGGCTCGATATTGTCCCAATAGGTATCGCCCAAGAAGAGCAACTTACTCTCCGAGTGGTTGATAATGTGGATAATGTCGTTGGGATTGAAGTCCTGCAAAATGGGGACAATAGTTGCACCATAGGTGATCGTAGCCAAATACGAAATACACCAACGAGTGTTATTTCGGCCAATCAACGCAATTTTATCGCCCTGCTTGATGTCAGCCTTCTTGAACAGAAGGTGCAGTTTGGCGATCTCTTTAGCCATCTCATAGTACGAGAAAGTCTCATTCTTGAAATAGTCGGTCAGAGCCGGCAACTCGCGGTTTTCACGGAAACTCTTTTCGTAGAGTTTAATCAGGTTTTCTTGCAACATAGTTTGTTGTTGTAGGGGTTTAAGGGAATTAATACTCTATTATTATCTCCTTTTACTCCCGATTCCTGTCATCGCACTATCTCCAAACGCGACCGTCGAATCGGAAATTTACTCTTTTACTTTTCTTCGGTCATTTTATCGTTATAATCCTTCTCGCATTCGCCTCGATGGTTGCTACCCGTGATATCGACATCGGGTTTCTGCCCATTAGTCGGGAAGATCGAAATCTTCGACTCGGTACCTGCACGCAATCGCGAAATATTTTTGCGATGAGTCCAAATGAGCAGAATTGCCACAAGGAACGAGAAGACTATCAATGCAATATTATCATTTGTTCGGGGTGAAATCAGAATAAATATCGGGAACGACACACCCGCACACATTGATGCTAACGAAACGTAGCTGAATGCGATAAACACAACCAACCACACACCAAAACAGAGCAGAATAACCGACGGCGCAATAGCCACAACTGAACCAACGAGTGTTGCCACGCCCTTACCACCACGGAACTCAGCAAAAATCGGGAAAATATGTCCCAAAACAGCTGCAACTACGGCAAGAATTTTGAAAATTGTGAGCATCTCGTCGCCAACTGCGGGGCTATATTTCATCAGACTCATCAGCGTAACAGCTGCAAAGCCTTTCAATACATCGAGTGCAAAAACGGGGATAGCAGCCTGACGGCCAAGAACTCGCAGGGTATTGGTTGCGCCGGCATTTTTGCTGCCATATTCGCGCACATCAATTCCATAATATCGCTTACCGATCCACACAGCGCTGGGAATTGAGCCCAACAAATATGCTACGATCAGTAGAAGAATCACACTTAAAACGACCATATTTACTATGTTTTTATCGGAACACAGTCCGAGTATTTTAGGCAAAGTTACGAATAAAATCCCTAAAAACATAATTTTTCAAAGAAAATAGCGCAACGTCTTCCTACTTTATGCGGAAAAGTTTATCTTTGTATTCAAATTTGGATAACAATATTCTTACGTTTCAATTATGGCAAATAACCTCACACTCGGACAATCTATTCGCACCTTCGATTGGTGGAAATCGTGGATTATGATCTTCTTCGGCTGTACAATTCTGGCCGCTGGATTCGTCTACTTCATCAACCCATATAACATCGTTCCCGGAGGAGTCTATGGTACCTCGGTCGTACTACACCACCTCTTTCCCTCGATTCAGGTGGGTACGTTTGGTTATATGCTCGATATTCCTCTGATGCTCCTCTCGATCATCATCTTCGGTGGTGGTTTCGGCGCCCGCACAGTCATTGCAGCCCTCACGACCCCTGGCATTATGAACATTATGACCTATCTTAGCTACGACGATATCACAAAGCAGTCGCCTGCTACGTTGCTCGACGGTAAGATTGACCTCTCGAACGACATTATGCTGGCATCGATCTGCGGTGCAGTACTGATCGGCGTAGGTGTAGGTCTTGTTGTGCGCAATCAGGCAACCACGGGTGGCTCGGATATCGTGGCGATGATTCTGCAAAAATATTTCAAATTGAAGTTCTCGAGTGGTATTCTGTTGGTCGATTCGATGGTTGTACTGTTCGGTATCATCGTATTGCAGGACTGGAAGTTGCCCCTCTACTCGCTGATCACGATCTTCATCTCGACTCGTCTTATTGACTACGTAATCGACGGTGCAAGCTACGACAAGTTGCTCTTTATCAACACCGACGGCAAACATAGCGACAAGTTGCGCAATTTGATTCTGTACGATATTCAGCGCGGCGGTACCTACATCAAGGCGAGCGGTATGTACACCGGCGCCGATAAGGAGATGATCTTCCTGGTTGTAAGTCGTACGCAGGTTGTCAGCGTACGAAACCAGATCAAGAAGATTGATCCTCGTGCATTCGTTGTAGTGGTTGATGCTTACGATACCTACGGCGAGGGCTTCAAGCCGTTCCCCGAGGAGAACAGCACATCTAACTAAACTCCAAATTCAAACACTAAAAAATGGATATCAAATCGTTGCGCCCGTTGACGGGCGATGGCAAAAAACTATATATCGAAACATACGGCTGTCAAATGAACTTCGGCGATAGCGAGATCGTGACCTCAATCCTCCAAGACGAGGGTTGGCGTTACACCGAGCAGATCACCGAGGCTGATGCCATACTGCTCAACACCTGCTCGATTCGCGACAATGCCGAGCAGCGCATTTGGGGTCGTCTGCGCGAAATTGATCGCTACCGCAAGGCGAAACCATCGATGGTGGTGGGTGTCATTGGTTGTATGGCCGAGCGACTGAAAGAGCAACTCACCGAGGGCGAGTATGCCGTTGATGTGGTTGCGGGTCCTGACTCGTATCGCGATCTGCCGCGTCTGCTGGCAGTAGCTGAGGCGGGTGGTCACGGTGTGAACGTCGAGCTCTCGAAGGAGGAAACCTACGCTGAGATCGCTCCCGTGCGCTTGGATAAAAATGGCGTTACGGCATTTGTTTCGATTATGCGCGGCTGTAACAACTACTGTTCGTATTGCGTTGTACCCTACACGCGAGGTATTGAGCGCAGCCGCGATCCACACACCATCGTTGCCGAGGCGCGTGCGCTGTTCGAGGCGGGTTACCGCGAAGTTACGTTGCTCGGACAGAATGTCAATTCGTACAAATGGGAGCAGGAGCAGATCGGTTTTCCCGATTTGATTCGTATGGTTGCCGAAATCTCGCCGCTGCTGCGTGTGCGTTTCGCAACCTCGCACCCCAAAGATATCAGCGATCGTCTGCTCGAAGTGATGGCGTCGATGCCCAATATCTGCCGCCACATTCACCTGCCTGCACAATCGGGTAGTTCGCGAATGTTGGAGCTGATGAATCGCAAATATACACGCGAGTGGTACTTGGATCGCATCGCTGCGATTCGTCGCTATATGCCCGACTGCTCGATCACAACCGACCTGATTTCGGGTTTCTGTACCGAGACCGAGGAGGATCACCAGCTGACGATGTCGCTGATGCGTGAGGTGGGTTACTCGTCAGCATTTATGTTCAAATATTCGGAGCGCCCTGGTACGCGCTCACAAAAGACGATGAAGGACGATGTTCCCGAACAGGAGAAGATCCGTCGCCTGAACGAGGTAATTGCATTGCAGAACGAGCTCTCGCTCGAAAGCAACCGCCACGACGTTGGCAAGGAGTTCACCGTTCTGGTCGAGGGCACATCGAAGCGTAGCGAGGAGCAGTTGTTCGGTCGCACATCGCAGAACAAGGTCGTTGTTTTCGACCGTCGCAGCTACGGCAAGGGCGACTATGTTCGTGTGCGCGTGACAAGCTGCTCGTCAGCAACATTGCTCGGAGAGCCGATCGAAGAGTAGATTTTTTGAAAAGAGAAGAACTAACGCCCAATGAAATTTTCGGAATTAGAACTTGAACCCGAGGTATTCGATGGCTTGGACGCAATGAACTTCGTCGAGATGACGCCCGTTCAGGAGCACACCATACCTGTGATACTCTCGGGACGCGATATTATCGGTTGCGCACAGACGGGCACGGGCAAAACCGCTGCCTATACCCTGCCGCTGCTCAACCGCCTTACCATCGAGGGTAACCCCGACAATGTGGTCAAGTCGCTCATCATCGTTCCTACGCGCGAGCTGGCGCAACAGATCGATATGCAGTTTCAGGGATTCTCGTACTTCCTGCCCGTATCGACAACCGTCGTTTATGGCGGTGGCGACGGCAAGGGCTGGGAGGTGCAGAAGCGCGGCATGCTAATGGGTGCCGACGTGGTGATCGCTACCCCCGGTCGATTGATCGCCCACCTGACAAATAGCGGTGTCGATCTGTCACACGTCGAGTGCCTGATCCTCGACGAGGCCGACCGTATGCTCGATATGGGATTCAGCGACGACATTATGAAGATCATATCGTACCTACCCAAGGAGCGTCAGACGATTATGTTCTCGGCTACCCTGCCCCCGAAAATCCGCGAGTTGGCACGCACGATTCTGAACAATCCCGCCGAGGTTACGATCGCCGTATCAAAACCCAACGAGGCAATCTCGCAATCGGCCTACATTTGCTACGAAAGCCAAAAATTGGGTATCATACGCGAGATGTTCGCCCAGCCGAAGGATACAAAGACAATCATTTTCTCGTCGTCGAAATTGAAGACCAAGGAGTTGGCGCACGTGTTGAAACGTATGAAGTTCAACGTCGCAGCGATGCACTCCGATTTGGAGCAGTCACAGCGCGAGGAGGTGATTCTCAATTTCAAGAACAACAAGGTCGATATTTTGGTTGCAACCGACATCGTTGCACGAGGTATCGACATCGAGGATATCGGTCTGGTAGTCAATTATGACGTGCCGCACGACCCCGAAGATTACATCCACCGCATCGGTCGTACGGCTCGCGCGGCAGCTACGGGTGCGGCCGTTACGCTCGTCTGTCAAGAGGAGCAGGGCAAGTTTCACCGTATCGAGAAGTTTATGGAGCGCGAGGTCGAGAAGACTCCCCTGCCCGAATCGGTTGGCGAGGGTCCTGCATACACGCCTGAAGCGTTCGACCATAAGGGTCGAGGTCGTTCGGGTCGCGGACGCGGCGGTCGTCGTGGCGGTGCAAAGCGCGGTGCAGGTCGTAGCGACAAACCCCGTGGCGAGGTCAAGAAGAGCACACCGCAGACCGACAATGCACCCAAGACCGAGAGTACGCCCAAGGCTGAGAGCACAGCTCCACAACAAACCGAAGGCAACAAGAAGCGTCGTCGTCATCGTGGCGGACGCAATCATCGTCGCAAGCCCGCGGTCACACCTTCGCAAGAATAGAACAACGGCCAATCCACTACTGAGGATTGGCCGTTGTTTTTTCGTTACCTATATTTATAAATATATCATCGCTAACATTGCCACCGCAAGTCCGCCGAAGTATCCTGCAGCCACTTGCCACGGATTGTGAGCTCCGAGGTGCAGTCGCGCCGATGCCAACGCTCCCGACAAAAGGATCGACACAACCAACGCCCAAAAGTACTGACAAGCTCCCGCTACACTCAGCAGCGTGGACATCGCCGTAACGCCACCCATACATATCGAGTGCAGACTGATCTTCCAGAACGGAGTCACGACCAGAGCCAGCATCTCGCAACAAACCGCCGCCAATACAAATTTGCGCACCAACGCCGCAACCGCTACATCCGAGAGCGTAACGGCACACAGCAGATAGCTGACGACGCCCACTACCAACGGCAACAAGCGTGATCGCTGAGAGTGCAACCCCAAGTCCTTGAGCAATCCCAACGCTCGCATAAAGCCAATAGAAAGCATCGGCACAATAGCGGCATACAGCATCACCACCCACGCCAGATAGCTCTTCACCGACGCCGGCAAGCGCGACAAAAATCCGTCCGTCAGCAACATAAACGCAACCACGTAGAGCGGCACCACGAACGGATGCAGCACCCACGACAGCGCACGCGACAG
>JAFNVH010000072.1 GCA_017379895.1 Rikenellaceae bacterium
CAATAAGGTGAAGACCAATGGCCACCTCTTCTCGCCCTCGCTCAAAATGGTGATCGGTATCCCCTCGGGCTCGACCAACGTCGAGATCCGTGCGGTACGCGACTCGGCTGACCGTGCAGGTGGCCGCGAGGTATATATGATTTTTGAGCCTATGGCCGCTGCGCTGGGTGCAGGTCTGGACGTTGAGGCTCCGATGGGTAATATGGTTATCGACATCGGTGGTGGCACCTCGGAGATCGCTTGTATCTCGTTGGGTGGTCTGGTTCACTCGGAGAGTATCAATGTGGCCGGTGACGTTTTTACGGCTGATATCCAGTCGTATGTTCGCCAGCAGCACAATATCCGTATCGGTGAGCGCACCGCCGAGCAGATCAAGTGCGCTATCGGTGCAGCAGTTTCGGAGTTGGACGAGGAGCCCGAACCGTTCGAGATTACGGGTCCCAACCTGCTGACGGCTCTGCCTCAGACCGTAACGCTGACCTATAAGGAGATCGCATACGCATTGGAGAAGTCGCTGGTGAAGCTCGACGCTGCGCTGATGAAGGTGCTTGAAGAGATGCCGCCCGAGTTGTATAGCGACGTGGTGAAGAACGGTATCTACCTGACGGGTGGTGGCGCGTTGATCAAGGGTCTGGCAAAGCGACTGAATGCTAAGACCAACCTGCCGTTCATCGTGGCTGAGGATCCTCTGCGTGCAGTAGTTCGCGGTACGGGCATCGCGTTGAAGAACGTAAATCGCTTCTCGTTCCTGATGCGATAGGATCGAGTTGGTATTTGCAATAAATTGAAAGACAGGTGCATACATAGCTATGCGCCTGTCTTGGGTTAAATGCCCGAATGAATTTGAAACAAAAACGAAGAAATGTTAAAACTCGTTGAGTTCATAAAGAAGGTATATCTGCCGTTGCTGTTTTTGGTGCTGGAGATCGTGGCGATACGCTACTATGCCCACTCGAACAGCTACGCCGAGGCGCGTCTGTTGGCAACGTCGAACAGCGTTGTGGGCAGAGTCTATGGGTCGATTTCGGGCGTGAGCGAGTACTTCGGACTGCGCAAACGCAACCGCGTGCTGTTGGAGGAGATGGCCGAGTTGCAGAACGAATTGACGCGCTATCGCGAGTCGGCGGTCTATGACCAGCTGGATTCGTTGGGTGCGGAGGTCGAAACCAAATATTCGTATATGACGGCCCGCGTGGTACGCAATACGGTGAATCGCCAGCACAACTTCCTGACGCTGAACAAGGGTCTGCGCGATGGCGTCGAGACCGATATGGCGATCATTACGCCCGACGGCGCGATGGTCGGATACGTCGTGAGCTGCTCGGAGCGTTATGCGGTGGCGATCTCGATCCTCAATACCGACTTCAATGCCAGCGGTAAGTTGGCGGGCGATGGCCACTCGGGCGCGATCTATTGGGAGGGCTTCGATTCGCATCGTGTCA
Source organism: Rikenellaceae bacterium (assembly GCA_017379895.1). Lineage (GTDB taxonomy): Bacteria > Bacteroidota > Bacteroidia > Bacteroidales > Rikenellaceae > Alistipes. The sequence goes on from JAFNVH010000072.1 coordinate 1,443, forward strand.
AGATGCACGAGCTGTCGAAGTATGCGCCGGTTGAGGTGGGCGATACGATCGTTTCGACCGGATTCTCGCACTTCTTCCCCGAGGATATCACGATCGGTTATGTCGAGCAGATGGAGGTCGATGAGCCTACGTCGTCGCTCAATCTGGTGTTGGGTTTAGCGGCCGATATGAGCCGTTTGCAGGACGTGTTGCTGATCAAGAATATCGATATTTACGAGTTGAACGCCTTGGAGGAAGAGGCTAACTCGCTGTTCCAATATTGATTCTAAAAGAGCCGAAAAGTTATGATGCGTCAAATTATAGAGTATGCGTTGCTGTTCTTGGTGCTGGTGCTGTTGCAGGTGTTCCTGTTCAGTAGCCTCGAACTGAGCGTCTATCTCAATCCGTTGATTTACATTGCGTTCATCATCTTGTTGCCGATCGAGACAGCACCCGTGCTGGTGCTTGGTCTGGGTCTGCTGATGGGCCTTACGATGGACGTAGCGATGGGCGCGGCGGGACTGAATACCCTCGCAACGCTGCCCGTAGCTTTCCTGCGCGGTGCGCTGCTGCGCCTGACCTGCTCGAAGGATAGTGTTTCGGACGGTGGTGTGCCGTCGATGCGCCGTCTGGGTGTGCTGGGTTTCACGCGCTATGTAGTGGCGGCTGTGTTGCTGCACTCGATTGTCTATTTCACGATGGAGAGCGCGACGTTCGACTATTTCCATCTGACATTGCTGCGTACGGCAATTAGTGGTGTGGTGACGATCGGTGTGGTCTTCCTGACTTCGCAACTGTTTAACTCGCAAGTGACACGTGTTCTATGAGTTATCAAAGAGATAGTCTGATACGTCTGCGAACGCTGCAAGTGATCGTGCTGCTTGTTGTCGGTGTGATCCTCGGTCGGCTGTTCTATATACAGTTGATCGACGATCGCTATAAGGATATGGCCGACAACAACGCTCTGCGTCACGTGGTGCAGTACCCGCCGCGAGGTGAGGTACGTGACCGCAATGGCGAGTTCATCGTGCAGAGCCGCGAGGCGTACGACCTGATGGTCATCGCACGCGAGATCCCGAAGGAGGGTTTCGACACGATGCGTATGTGCCGCGTGCTGGGTATGGAGAAGGAGGAACTGATCAAGCAGCTCACTCGCGCCAAGACCCGCTCGCGTGTGCCGATGATGATCACCAATCAACTCTCGAAGGAGGTCAAACTGCGTTTCGATGAGTGTAATTTCCGAGGTTTCTATACGGTCTATCGTACGATTCGCTCCTACCCGCGTCGCATTGGCGGCAACCTGATGGGTTATGTGGGCGAGATCAATGCCGACCAGCTGCGCAAGCGCCCCGAATATCGTGCGGGCGACTACATCGGTATCAGCGGTTTGGAGTCGGCTTACGAGGAGGTTCTGCGTGGTAAGAAGGGTGTGAAGGTCAATGAGATCGACGCACACGGTGTGATCAAGGGCTCGTTCCGCGACGGTATGTACGATTCGCTGCCCATTCCCGGTCGCTCGCTGGTCTGCACGATCGATGCCGAGTTGCAGGAGCTGGCCGAGGAGCTGATGGAGGGTAAGGTTGGTAGTGTTGTGGCGATCGAACCTTCGACGGGCGAGATTCTGCTGATGGTGTCGTCGCCTACATACGACCCGAACGATCTGGTGGGCAAGAATTTGCGTCTGAACTATAACAAACTGTTGAAGAACCCCCACCGCCCGCTCTACAACCGTGCGGTGTCGTCGCACTATCCCCCGGGCTCGACCTTCAAGCTGGTGCAGGGTCTGATTGGCTTGCAGGAGGGTGTGCTCAAACCGAGCTACCGCTATCCCTGTAATGGTGGTTATACCTACGCCAAGGGCCGTAAGATGAAGTGTCACCCGCACCCCTCGCCGCTTGATCTGCGTTCTGCGGTTGCTAACTCGTGTAATGCCTACTTCTGCTACGTCTTCCGCGATATCATCGAGAACAAAAAGTACGAGAACGTGAAGGAGGGTCTAGACGTGTGGGCCGACTATGTACGTTCGTTCGGTTTCGGTCGCACGCTCGACTCGGACTTCGCCAACGAGACACGCGGCTATGTGCCCACGTCGGAGTTTTACAATAAGGTCTATCATAATTCGTGGAAGGCTCAGACGATCATTTCGTTGTCGATCGGTCAGGGCGAGCTGGGCTGTACGCCGTTGCAGATGGCTAACCTGGCGGCGATTATCGCCAACCGCGGTTACTACTATATCCCCCATATCGTGCGCTCAGTCGAGGGTGTCGATTCGCTCGAACAGCGATTCTACGAGAAGCAATATACGAAGGTCGATGCCGAGCACTTCGAGCCGATTGTCGAGGGTATGTGGCAGGGTGTCAACGTGGCGGGCACCTCGACACGCGCGGCAGTTGCGGGTTTGGATATCTGCGGTAAGACGGGTACGGCACAGAACCCGCACGGTAAGGATCACTCGACCTTCCTGAGCTTTGCTCCGAAGGACGATCCGAAGATTGCGATCTCGGTCTATGTCGAGAATGGTGGTTTCGGTGCGACAATCGCACTGCCTATTGCCAGCCTGCTGATCGAGAAGTATCTGACCGATACGATCACACGTCCGTATATGATCGACCAAGTTAAACAGATGAAAATTTATTACCCCAATGCTAAGAAGTAACAGTTACGGAGGCTCGCGCTCGATCTTTTCGTTGTCGGTCGATTGGATAATGATTCTGCTCTATGTGGGATTGGTGCTGATCGGCTGGATGAGTATCTGCTCGGCGTCGTACGACGAGACGGCTATCGAACCCTATTCGTTCTCGCACTTCTATGTTAAGCAGGTGCTGTGGATCGGATTGTCGCTGGTGGTGGCGTTGGTGGTGATGCTGCTCGACGATAAATATTACCATATGTTGGCCTATCCGGCCTATATCGGAGGTTTGCTGGTACTGATCGGAACACTGCTGTTCGGTAAGGAGGTGAATGGCGCAAAAGCGTGGATCGAACTCGGCTTCTTCTCGCTGCAACCCGTTGAGCTGGTGAAGATTGCAACGGCGCTGGCGCTGGCACGCTTGATGAGTTCGTACTCGTTCTCGATCACCCGTTTTGGCGACTTGATACGCGTGGCGACGATCATCCTGTTACCTCTGCTGATCATCATCTTGCAGAACGATACGGGATCGGGTATCGTGCTCTGTTCGTTCATCTTTGTGCTCTATCGTGAGGGCCTGAACAAGTGGCTGTGCATACCGTTTATTCTGATCGCGGCGCTCTTTATCGGCTCGTTGATCTTGACGCCGATGACAATGCTGGTGCTGTTGATTCTGCTCTGCACGATCTTCGAGGTGCTGATGAATGGCGAGTGGCAGTCGCGTGTGATCTATCTTGCTACGCTGGCGCTGACGAGTATCGTCATCTATTTGGTGGCTAACTACCTGATCGGCTGGTCGCTGTCGGCATATAAGGCGCTGATGGGTGTGACGCTGCTGTCGCTGCTTGTGGTGGTTGTCTATGCCTATCGCGCGCACCTGCGCAATATATTTATCGTGGTGGCAATCTTTGTCGGCTCGATGATCTTCCTGCCGACAACCAGCTTCCTTTTCAATGAGGTGCTGCAACCCCACCAGAAGGACCGAATCTACTCGTTCCTCGGCATCAAGGACGACCCGCAGGGTATCGACTTCAATGTCAATCAGTCGAAAATTGCGATCGGCTCGGGTGGTCTGACGGGCAAGGGTTTCTTGGAGGGTACGCAGGTCAAGTACAACTTCGTACCTGAGAACCACACCGACTTTATCTTCTGCACCGTGGGTGAGGAGTGGGGCTTTCTGGGCTGTCTGGTTGTGCTGGCAATGTACTGCACGCTGATCCTGCGACTGATGCGTATCGGCGAGCGCCAGGAGGAGCCTTTCGGTCGAATTTATTGCTACTGTGTGGCGTCGATTCTGCTGTTCCACCTGATGGTAAACGTTGGAATGACAATCGGTTTGATGCCCGTGATGGGTATTCCGTTGCCGTTTATGAGCTACGGCGGATCATCGTTGATGGCCTTCACGTTGTTGTTGTTCATTGCGATCCGATTCGATGCGTCGCGCCGTCGATTTGGCGTCGAATAGAGTGAAAAAGAGGGACGTAAAGAGGTAAAAACGAATAAATAAGCACTAAAAACGATATTTTTATCGAGGAATATTTGTAAGTCTAACTTTTTTGCGTACCTTTGCACCGCTAAAAATTACCGTAATTGCGGTCAAAAGTATAGCAGGAAGGCCCATTCGTCTATCGGTTAGGACGCAAGATTTTCATTCTTGAAAGAGGAGTTCGACTCTCCTATGGGCTACTAAGATATTGAAAATAAGAATTAAAACTTTATAACAGATTATGGCAAACCATAAGTCATCGGAAAAAAGAATTCGTCAGACCGCTACTAAGCGTGCTCACAACCGCCTGTATCACAAGACCACTCGTAACGCAGTTAAGGCTCTGCGCAATACGACTGAGAAGAGCGCAGCTGAGGCTCTGCTGCCTAAGGTAAGCTCGATGTTGGATAAGTTGGCTAAGATGAACATTATCCACAAGAACAAGGCTGGTAACTTGAAGAGCAGCGTTCAGCTCCACGTAAACTCG
>JAFNVH010000073.1 GCA_017379895.1 Rikenellaceae bacterium
AGCGTCCCGACCTCTATGCAGTCTGCCTGCCCGCAGTGGGTGTGCTCGATATGTTGCGCTATCACAAGTTTACGATCGGTTGGGGCTGGGCTGTCGAGTGCGGTTCGAGCGAGTATGAGGATCAGTTCGAATATATCTATAAGTATTCGCCCCTGCACAACATCAAGGACGGCGTGAAGTATCCCGCAACTCTGGTTACGACGGGTGACCACGACGACCGCGTTGTTCCGGCGTACTCGTTCAAGTTTGCGGCACAGATGCAGCACTCGCAGGCGGGTGAGGCTCCCGTGCTGATCCGTATTGAGACCAATGCAGGTCACGGCGCAGGTAAGCCGACCTCGAAGCGTATTGACGAGGCTACGGACATCTATTCGTTCCTGTTCTGGAATACTGACCACAAGTATAAGGAGATAAAGTAGAATTCAAAATTCACAATTCATAATTCATAATTCACAATTTTGTCTAACCACAACTAAAAGCATTTTTCAGAGGTGAAAGTCTACAAATTTGGCGGAGCGTCGGTCTCGACGGCTGACGGTGTCCGTAATCTGCGTGCCATTGTGAAGGACGAGCGCGAGTTGTTCGTCATCGTGTCGGCAATGGGTAAGACCACCAACGCTCTCGAGCGCGTTTTCGAGGGTGTGCAAACGGGTGATCGTCCCCTGTCGATGGAACACATCACGGCACTCAGGAGTTACCACCGCCAGATGATCGAGGAGTTGATGCGTACGACCGACCGATTGGAGTCGGTAGAAGTGTTGTTTGCTGAGTTGGAGCAGATTGCAGCATCGGTCCAGATCGGTAGCGACGACTCCGAGATGTGGTACGACCGCATTGTGAGCTATGGCGAGCTGCTCTCGACGACGATCATTGCCGAGTATCTGAACGCATCGGGTGTGCCCTGCCGCTGGATCGATATGCGTCGTTGCTTCATCACCAACGAGCGCCACAAGGATGCAAGTATCGACCTCGAAGCATCGACCGCACCTCTGACTGAGGCTGTGTCGGGCGAGGGCGCTAAACTCTTTATCGGTCAGGGATTTATTGGCTCGACACCGTCGGGTAAGACCTCGACTCTCGGTCGTGAGGGCTCGGACTACTCGGCTGCGGGTGTGGCGAATATTCTCGATGCCGAGAGTATGTCGGTGTGGAAGGATGTGGACGGTGTGCTCAATGCCGATCCGCGAATCTTCCCCGATGCGCGCCATATCGAGGAGATGAGCTACCTGAATGCTATCGAGCTGTCGTATAGCGGTGCATCGATTATTCACCCCAAGACGGTCAAGCCGTTGCAGAACAAGAATATCCCGCTCTACGTGCGCCCCTTTGGTGACCGCCGCAAGCCTGGTACGGTGATCCGCCGCACGACGCGTCGAATCGATGTGCCGATCCTGATCGTCAAGCACAATCAGGTGTTGGTTACGGTGCGTGCACGCGACCTTTCGTTCATTATTGAGGAGCGTTTTGCCGAGATCTTCGGCCTGCTCGATCGCCATCGTATCCGCACCAATCTGATCCACAATTCGGCGGTCAACCTGAGTCTGTGTATCGACCGTTCGTGGCGATTGGACGAGGCCGTGGCTGAGTTGCGTTCGGAGGGTTACGACGTGATGTGTATCGAGGATATGGAGTTGCTGACCATTCGTGGTTACGAGGAGGAGATGCTTGCGCGCTTTGTCGAGCAGCCCAATGTCTACATCTCGCAGCGCACACAGACAACCCTGCGTGTGGTACGTAAGAAACAGTAACCGCTTGTCTGTTAAGCCAAAACAGCCTGCCTAACCGTTGAGGTTAAGCAGGCTGTTTTTTGTGTGGTTATGCTCGATTAGCTCAACTCTTCGTCGGGAGCGAACTCGGGAGCCTCGAATGTCTTGCGGTTGCCCAGCGAGAAACGCAGATAGGTGATCGGCAGACCCTCGCCGAGGAAACGGGTTTCGTAGGCAGTTTTGATCGAGAGCACCTCGTCGGCAATGCCGTGACCGTAGATGTCGTTGTCGCACACCTCGATCGGCAGGTTGTTATGCTCGGCAACAGCACGAGTGTAGAGGTGCAGGTGCTGCGAGTCGGTTTTGAGGTTTACAGGCGCGCCCTCTTTGAGGAACTGGCTGTAATAACCGAGGAACAGCGGACCTGTCAAACGCTTCTTAACACGTGTCTTACGCAGCTGCGGATCGGGGAATGTAATCCATATCTCGTCCACCTCGCCCTCAGCAAAGAACGAGTTGATGAACTCGATGCGGGTGCGCAGGAAACCTACGTTAGGCATCTCATTCTCGGTTGCGGTCTTAGCTCCGCGCCACATACGCGCGCCCTTGATGTCGATACCGATAAAGTTACGATCGGGGAATTGGGCCGCCAAAGCGACGGTGTACTCGCCACGACCGCAGCCCAATTCGAGCACGATCGGGTTGTCGTTATGGAAGAAATCCTTACGCCAATTGCCCTTCAAGGGGTGGTCGCGGTGGAAAATTTCGTCGAACTCGGGTTGAATGAAGTTCTTGAAAGTCAGGTTTTCGGCAAAACGCCTCAGTTTATCTTTTCCCATTTTTGTGGTTTAATCTTGTTCTTCATTTTTGATCTCGATACCGATGCCCGTCACACCGAAAATCGCTTGCGAAGGCTCGATCTCGAAGAGATATGTTCCCTTGCGGGGGAGTTGGGCGTGGCGACGGAACGGCTCGACGGCAATGGTCGAACGGCTGACATCGCCTCGACGCATCGGCACTGCCACTTCGACCTCCTCGGTCAGAGTCAGCGAGTCGGGCGTCATTATCTTGATGTTCATTCGCAAACGGCTATTGGCCAGTCGTTTGTCGAATCGAACAATCACACTCATCGTATTCAGCGCGGTGGTGTCTTCGTTGGCGAAGGCGAGCGACTTAGGCTGACCGCTGTACCAACCCGATGGATCAACACTCGTTGCCACCGAATCGATCTCGGCCAAGCACCCCGAAAGTAGGGCAGCCACAATGATTATCAACGCCTTACGCCACATCGTCGCTACTCCTGCTTATGCTCGTGATGTTCAGCGCGGCGCTCGCCATTGCCACTCTCGTGACGCTCGCCGTCGCGGCGCGGACGGTGGTTGCGGTGGTTGCGACCACCGCGATGGTTGCGGCGTTCGCCATTGTGCTGACGCTCCGCATTACGCTCGTTACCGTTATTTTGCTCGGCAGCAGGCTGTGCCTCAGTGGGTTGTACGGGTTGTTCGCCCTGTGGTTTGTTCTCGTGCTGACGCTCGCGCGGCTGACGACGATCGTTGCGCTGGCGGTTGTTGCGACCTCCCTCACGACGGCCTTCGCGGCGCTCTTCACGTCCTTCACGACGCTCTTCGCGTTTCTCCTCCTGCGGCAGTGATGCAGCGTTCTCTGCGGGCTGCGGTGCTGCCTTTTCACCCTTCTCACTACGATCGCCACGATCGCTGCGGTTCTTGTTGCGGCCGCCGCGACGCTTCTTGCTCTTGTCGAAACGGGTGATGCTGTCCTCGCCAATCACGTTCACATAGTCGGGTTCGTGCTCAACGGGGGTGTTGCTCTCGCTAACAAGTGTATCGACCTTGATGCCTCGACGGTTGAGCGAGATGATCTCGCGCACACGCTCGATGGGCAGGGTGATCAGATTGGTGATCGAGTTGGGCGCACTGCTGAAGCTCATCGTGCGAGCCAAGATGTCGCTCTTGACCAGGAAGTACTCACCGTCCATTGCTTGCAGCGGCTCCTTCACGCGCGGGAACTCGCGGCGCGCGTCCGAGTACGAGTCGTACTCATAGACCAGACAGCACTTCAATTTGCTGCACTGACCCGCCAGCTTCTGGGGATTGAGCGAAATCTCCTGCACACGTGCGGCATTGGTCGTAACCGACGAGAACGAGGGGATCCACGACGCGCAGCAGAGCTCGCGACCGCAGGCACCCAGACCGCCGATGCGACCTGCCTCTTGACGCGCACCGATCTGTTTCATCTCGACGCGAATACGGAACTGCTCGGCAAAAACCTTGATCAACTCGCGGAAATCAACGCGTTCGTCAGCGATGTAGTAGAAAATAGCTTTGATCTTATCGCCCTGATACTCAACGTCGCCAATCTTCATATTCAGACCCATATCGGCTGCGATGCGGCGCGAGCGGATCATCGTGTCGTGTTCGAGGGCGATAGCCTCCTGCCACTTCTCGATGTCGTAGGGTTTAGCTTTGCGATAGATCTTTTTGAACTCGCCGCCCATCGGGGTGAATCCGATGCGGAACATCTGACGCGCAACCATATCGCCCGTGAGCGACACGATACCGATGTCGTGACCGGGTGAGGCCTCGACAGCAACGATATCGCCACGTTTCAGGGGCAGATTATTGACGTTGCGGTAGAAACTGCGGCGTGTATTTTTGAAACGCACCTCGACGATATCGTCGGGCAGGTTGTTCGGATATTGTTCCAGCCAGTTGCTCGAATGGAGCTTGAAACAGCCCTCGTGCGGGGTTGCCGAGCACTCGCTGGTGCAGTTGCAGAATGAGCAACCGCGACCCATTTCGGGGATCGAACACTCCTCGCTGTGATATATTTTATCTTCCATTGGTTGAGATACTTTAACTCATATTCGTGCAAAGATAAGAAAAAATATAGATATCTCAACCAAAATAGTTATTACTCGCCAAAAATTCCGTAATTATATTGCACATCTTCGAGCACCCAATCCTTCATCAGCTCTCGGTACTCCTCACGCCAGGGATATACGACGTTGGTATAAGGTTTTAATCCTTTGAATATCGGGTCTAACATCTGCTTGCTTGGACGCTGATCCTCGGCATTATCTCCTCTCTCTAACTCCAAGCATACGTGATATTTGTTATAGTTTTTTGGATTCGACAACTCCTTTTCGGCGGGCTCAAAGAAAAATCTTACGGTAACAAGTCTTTCGTTCCCTCCCAAACGAAGTAACACGTCTACTATTGGGAGATCATAGAAATCAAAGAAATCGCCAATAGTTCTCCCATAAAAACGAAAGCTAGTACCTATTCCCCAATTATGTTTCAAATAAGCAATAGTATCCTGCCCGCACTCGCTGAGAGAGCGATAATTTTTAGGCACAAAATTTTGAGCGTTCAGCGTTCCTGAAAATGCGATTAAGAGAGTGGCTAATATTAGATATTTTCTCATAGCGGAGTTGTTGAGTGATGTGTCAAAGTTACGATTTTTTTGTCGGTTTGACAAAAACTCTCAACTATAAAATCTCGGGACCGTCGGTGTGAGATAGACGATGAATTTCGTGGCGGTAGCGACGGTTGAGCAGCAGAGCCGCCAAGCCGAGTCCGAATACGAAGCCGAGCCAGATGCCCTCAGGACCCATTTCGGCCTTAAACGCAAGGAGATAGCCGACGGGCAGATTGACCACGATATAGGACAAAAAGGCTATGCCCATTGTGGCGTTCACGTCCTTCATTCCGCGCAGAATACCGATCGAGATCGCCTGAATACAGTCGACCACTTGGAACATTGCCGAGAAGATGAGCAGTGCCGCAGTCAGCTCCACGACTGCCATATCCTGCGTGAAGATTTGGGGCAGCAAATCGCGCAACAGAATGAACATCAGCGCTGCAAACAGATTCCAGCAGAGCGCGATATGATACGAGGCATTGGCCGCCATTCGCAGTTCGGGCCAGTGGCGTGCACCATAGGCGTGGCTGACGCGGATTGTGGCTGCCGAGCTGAATCCGATGCAGATCATAAACGCTGCATTTGAGAGCGTTACGGTGATCTGATGCGCGGCGATGGCCACCGTGCCGAACCAACCGACCATAATTGCCGACAGCACGAATGCCGAGCTTTCGAGCGTCATCTGCGTGGCGATGGGAAGTCCGATCTTCATCAGGTATTTGAAGCGTCGCCACTGCAATCGCGTCTGGCTCATTAGCGCGATGTAGGGTCGCACGCGGCGGCTCACGGCGAAGTAACCGATCATAATTATCGGCATTGCCACACGCGAGATGAGTGTTGCCAAACCCGCACCCGCAGCACCCATTTCGGGCGCTCCCCAATTGCCATAGATGAAGAGCCAATTCATAAAGATGTTGAGTGAGTTGCAGATGATGACGATGATCATCGCGGTAGTGGTATTGCCGATACCTTCGAGGAATTGCTTGAAGGCGCCATAGAGCATTATGGGGATCATTCCCCAAGCCATATAGCGATAGTAGGGGCGTGCCATATCGACCACTTCGACGGGCTGTCCGAGGCGATACATCATCGGCTCGAATGCCAGCTGTAAGGCGGTGATCAGTATGCCCAACAGCGTGTAGAGTACGATCGCATTGTGCAGATTTGCAGCCATTTCGCGGCGTTCGTTGCGGGCAAACAGCGCACCCACGATCGGCGTCAGTCCGAGCGAAATGCCGAGTCCAAAAATGAAGAGAATGAAGGCCACGCTACCGCCGAAAGCGACTGCTGCGAGGGGTAGCGCACCGAGGCGTCCGACCATCGCATTATCGGCAAACTGAACCACGACCTGTCCCAGCTGCGAGAGCACGACAGGTGCCGCCAGCTGCAACAGATTTCGGTAGTAGGGACGATATTTTGCGAAGCTATATGCCATTGTTTTTCGATCACTTTCGGGCTGCAAATATACAAAAATTTTGGTACGTGTGTCCTATCCCCATAAACAGATTACGCCGCTCGTCTTTTGGGCGACGAACAGCGTAATCTTTTGTGGCAAACTTTTGGTGCAATAAATGTTGTTTTTCGAACTGATTTGAGTTCATTATTTTTGTGGTGCGGGGCGTTGCCTTCTCCTCGCGGTGAACAGTGCGACTCTAAGCCTTAACTGCTCGAAAGATTATTCGGACAATGTTCCATAGGCATATTTCGTTTTTTTAGTTCTCTTTTTCTACGATGTCCCACGCTTCGATCACTCCGTAGGGATAACCCTCGCCATACTTTGCGCGAGCCTCATCGGCTGTCAGCGAAACGACACGAACGGCACGATCCACTGCATCGAGATTCTGTCGTAGACTGACCCAACGACCGTCGAGCAGCAGTGCGGGGCAACGCGAATCGGGGCGCAGGGTTACTGCCCAAACACCTCGTCGAGCCTCCTCGCCAAAGAGTGATACGGCCTCATCACCCGTATAGACGTTCATCGATTCGGTCAGGAACGTGGGACGGTTGCGGAACTGTTCGGCACTCACGCGCTCGCCGTCGATGTAGTAGAGCGGTCGATTCAGGTGGCGGTAGCTGCGCGACGAAACCTTGCGCTCGAATCCCAACAGCGTCGAAACGTAGATCTCGTTGCCCTCCAAGCGGTATGTTCGGCGCGGATTGCGGGACAGGTAGTAGATGCCGTCACGACCCGCAGCTATGCCTACCGAAACCACATTCGACGAGGGTACGATCGCCTCATTGGCAATGTTTTGCGAGGGGTGAATGATTCTGCCACTCACCTCGCGGCGGCTCAGTCCGCAAGCGGCTGTCATCGCCAATGTAGCGACCACAACCAGCGCCATTCGCCACCACTCGCCCTGCTCGCGGCGGGGTGTGGTCATCATCTCGAAACGGCGTCGCGTGAGCGAGTAAAAGCCGTTCTGCACGTCGGGCGCGTAGCCGAAAATCTGGCGGAATATCAAAGAGCGATAGAGCGTCATATCGTAGCCCGCATCGAGCACATCGCGGTCAGCCTCGAACTCCTGTACCTCGGCTAGCCAACGGTCGGCTAACCAGATGAAGGGGTTGAACCAAACAATCGTGCGAATGGCTCCCATATAGAGCTTTTCGAGCGAGTGTCGGTGGGCAATATGACTTCGTTCGTGAGCGATGATCACCTCGCGCTCCTCGTCGGGAGTGTCGGGTGCGAGGTAGATCGTTCCCATAAACGAGTAGGGTGCTTTGATCTGCTCGCTCGTGGCGATGTCGTAACCCTCGTGATGGGTTACCTTCGAGCGAAATTTCAGATCGCGCAGGTCGATCACGCCTTGTCGCGTGAGCAGGCCGATAATCGCTGCCAAAGCTGCGTATGTGCAGGCTATCAGCGCATTGCGACCATTGCGACGCGTGATATCGCGCTCCGAGGGTTGCACATCGTCGTAATCGACCGTAATGGTCTTGAACTCCAAGCGCTGCACCTGCTCGGGTGTCGTTTCGTGGCTCTTCGCAGGCGGCAGCAGCGGAAGCTCGATAAGCGGTATCAACAGCGCGAGCGTAACCGTCGCAAGCAGATAGCGGCGGCACGTACGAAACGAGTAGCGATCGGCGATAAGCGTGCGATAGAGGAGTGCAAACACTCCGCTACACGCCACTATTTCGAGTGCATATCGCAGGATCGGATTCATCGTTACGTGCGGTTGTTACTTCTTATCTTGCAGCATTTTGAGGATTTCGTCGGTCTCCGTGAGCGAGATCTTCTCGTTGCGTGAGAAGAACGAGATCATACGGCTCACCGAGCCGCCGAAAAAGTTGTTCAGCACGCTGTTCATATAGCCGTTGGTGTACTCCTCGCGCTCGACCAGAGGATAGTACTCGTGGGTCTTGCCGTAGGCTTTATGACCGACGTAGCCCTTCTTTTCGAGAATACGAACAACGGTCGAAACGGTGTTGTAGGCGGGTTTGGGCTCGGTCATTTCGGACAAAATGTCGTGTACCAGAACCTTCTCCTTATCCCAAATCACCTGCATAATCTCCAATTCAGCGCGGGTGAGTTCGGGTTGGCGCTCTTTTACGATCTTTGCCATAACTCTGAATGTTTTAAGTCACTGTTTATTTTGCTTTTATCTACTATGTGCTTTGTGTGCAGGCGAGCACGAAGACGATCGGCTGCCTATGCTTGATGCAAATATATAACTATTTATTTAGTTATGCAACTAATCTAATGAATAAAATAACGATTTGTCGAGAAAATTCTCGCATATCGTCGCGTGAGTATTGCGAAACCGGCTAATTTAGATTACTTTTGTAGTTGCGAAACATATTAATTAACATACTATTATGAAGATTTTTAACTTTTTGGCGGTATCGCTCTTCGTAGCGACCGCTTGTTGCTCGTGTGGCAACACCGCACCCAAGACCGAGGAGCCCGCACCGTCGAAGGTCTATATGACTACCGACATCTCGCCCGAGGGTCTGGTGAAGGTTTATGAGGCTCTGGGTCGTGAGGCTGAGGGTCGTGTGGCAGTGAAGATCAGCACCGGCGAGCCTGGTGGCAAGAACTTCTTGAAGCCCGAGTTGATTGGCGCTCTGGTACAGAAGGTCAATGGTACAATCGTGGAGTGCAACACCGCTTACGAGGGTCCTCGTTTTACGACTGAGGCTCACTTGCAGGTTGCAAAGGATCACGGTTTCTGCGACATCGCACCCGTTGATATTATGGACGCTGAGGGCGAGTTGCAGCTGCCCGTTAAGGACACCACTCGTTTGAAGTACAACATCGTTGGTTCGCACCTGGCTAACTACGACTTTATGATCAACCTCGCGCACTTCAAGGGTCACACGATGGGTGGCTTCGGCGGCGTGTTGAAGAATCAGTCGATTGGCGTTGCGTCGACCATTGGTAAGGTATATATCCACTCGGCTGGTCGTACTACCGACCTCGAAAAGTTCTGGGATTATACCGACGATCAGATCGGTTTCTTGGAGTCGATGGCTGTTGCTGCTGAGTCGGTACACGCTTACTTCGGTGAGGGCGAGCGCATTCTCTACATCAACGTGATGAACAATATGTCGGTTGATTGCGATTGCAGCGCGCACCCTGCTGATCCCGTAGTGAAGGATATGGGTATCGTTGCGTCGCTCGATCCCGTAGCGCTGGATCAGGCTTGCGTTGATATGGTGATGAATATGACTCCCGAGGAGGGTAACGACAACGCACCGCTGGTGGAGCGCATCACAACTCGCCACGGTACTCACACTATCGACTACGCTGAGAAGATCGGTATGGGTTCGAAGACCTATGAGTTGATTATGATTGACGCAGAGTAGGGTATTGAGAACTATGTGTTATAGGGCTGCACTTTGGTGCGGCCCTTTTTTATATGCCCGACCAAAGGCTCTCAGCCAACGTCAGTTTTTTAGAAATTATCGACTACTTCAGATTCTACATAGTTGGTAAGTTACAGATCAGCACAAAAAAAGCATACCTAATTGGTATGCCGTATTGTTCCGATCAAAGCGGTATGGTTACTTGACGGTTCGCTGTATGTACGATGTGTAGTCCTTAATGACGGGTTTGTAGTCCGCGTGAGCCATCAGCGATGATGAGATTATAAAGTCCGCCGAGGAGCGGTTGATTGCTGTTGGAACATTGTACAGCGTTGCCAAACGAAGCAGTGCTTTGACATCCACATCGTGTGGCTGTGCCGACATCGGATCCCAGAAAAAGACCAATACGTCGATCTCATTGTTTGCGATCATCGCGCCTAACTGTTGGTCGCCGCCCAGCGGACCCGATTTAAGCATCGTAATGTCAAATCTTGTATGCGCAGAATCTTTGCCGCGACGCTCCATAAGGGTCTCGGCGACGATGCGTCCCGTCGTTCCTGTACAAATTAGGCGGTGCGACAATAACTTCTCCCAATTCCACGCGACCCACTCAGCCAAGTCGTGTTTCATCGCATCGTGAGCAACAAGTGCTACCGTTAATCTCTTCTCCATAAATTTTTCTTCTTTTTTCTTCTAAATCATTTTCCTCTTAAATTCAGTACAAAAATAGTGAAAAATTGCTTTTCTGATATTTGGGAGGTGCTAAATTTTGTTAAAGGCTTGCTCAATGTATATAAAAAAGGTCGTACGGAAGCGTACGACCTTTTTATGAGTATGTAATCAATCCGCTACTTCTCCAATGCCAAAGCCAGAACCTCGTCGTTTGAGCGAACGTAGTGGAAGGTCAATCCGTCGATATATTCGGGTTTGATCTCGGCTACATCTTTGCGGTTATCCTCACAGAGAATCAGTGTGTTGATGCCCGCGCGCTTGGCTGCGAGGATCTTCTCCTTGATACCGCCTACGGGCATTACACGACCACGCAGCGTGGTTTCGCCCGTCATTGCGATGCGCTCGTTCACCTTGCGGCCCGTGTAGGTCGAAACGATCGAGGTGACCATCGTGATACCTGCGCTGGGGCCGTCCTTCGGAATTGCACCCTCGGGAACGTGAATATTGAGGTCGAACTTCTCAAACTTCTCGCGGTCGATACCGAGCTCCTCGAAGTGAGCCATCACCCACTCGTGAGCAATCGTAGCCGACTCCTTCATCACGTCGCCCAGATTACCCGTCAGGTTGAGTTTGCCCTTGCCGGGGGTGAGGATCGACTCGACGTAGAGAATGTCGCCGCCAACCTCGGTCCACGCCAGACCCGTAACGATGCCGACCATACCGCCGATCTCGTACTGATCCTGACGGAATTTGGGCATACCGAGAATCTTCTCGACATCATCTGCCGAGATCTCAGCCTCGAACTGCTCGTTGAAACCGATCTGCTTTGCGCGGTAGCGAGCGATCTTGGCGATGTGCTTATCGAGCGAGCGCACGCCCATCTCGCGAGTATATTCCGAGATGATCTTCTCGACTACTGCCGACGGGATCACCATATCCTCAGCCTTCAAACCGTGAGCCTCGCACTCCTTCGGAACGAGGTGGTTCAGTGCGATCTGTACCTTATCTTCGAGCAGGTAACCCGCGATATTGATCATCTCCATACGGTCGCGCAATGCGGGAGCGATCTTCTGCACATTGTTGGCTGTTGCGATGAACATCACCTTCGACAGATCGTACTCCGTATCGAGGTAGTTGTCGTGGAACGTGGTGTTCTGCTCGGGGTCGAGAACCTCCAACAGAGCACTCGACGGATCGCCGTGGTTGCTTACGGTCACCTTGTCCACCTCGTCGAGAATGATGACGGGGTTCGACGAGCCGCAACGCTTGATAGTCTGAATGATACGGCCAGGCATAGCGCCGATGTAGGTGCGGCGGTGACCGCGAATCTCAGCCTCATCGTGCAGACCACCGAGCGAGATTCGACCAAATTTACGCTGCAATGCTGCCGCAACTGACTTGCCGAGCGAGGTCTTACCAACTCCCGGAGGGCCATACAGGCAGATGATCGGCGACTTCAAATCGCCTTTGAGCTTGATTACAGCCAAATGCTCGAGAATTCGATCCTTGACCTCCTCCAAACCGTAGTGGTCGTCGTCAAGCTGCTTGCGTGCACGCTCCAAATCGAGGTTATCCTCGGTCATATCGTTCCAGGGCAGTTCGAGCATCAGCTGCAAATAGGTCATCTGCACCGAATACTCCGCCACGGCGGGATTCAGACGTTCCAACTTGGCCAGCTCCTTCTCGAACAACTCGCCAACCTCCTTGCTCCAATTCTTCTTCTCGGCCTGCTCGCGCATCTGAGCGATCTCGGCGTCTTCGCCCTCGCCCAACTCGTCCTGAATGGTGCGCATCTGCTGTTGCAGGTAATAGTCGCGCTGCTGGCGATCCATATCCTGCTTAACCTTCGATTGAATCTCGTTTTTGAGCTCGATCAACTGCTGCTCGCGGACCAGAATCTCCAACAAGCGACGAGCACGCGCCAGTAAGCCAGGTGCTTCGAGCAGGTGCTGACGATCTGCGTCACTCATCTCGATGTTCGAGCAGATGAAGTTGATGATACCACGGCTCGAATCGATATTCTTGATTGCGAAAGCTGCCTCCTTGGGCATAATGGGCGAGATATCGATGATGTGCAGAGCCACGTCGCGGATCGACTCCACCAAAGCATTGAACTCGACGTTTGACTCATCGGGCGACGAATCGCGAATCGGGGTTACCGTCGCGCGGAAATAGGGCTCAGTCTGCTGATACTCACCCACTTCAATCTTCTCCAAACCGTTCAAAATGACGGTCAGAGTCTGGTTGGGCATTTCGAGAATCTTGAGAATTCGCGCTGCTGTACCCACCTTGTACATATCGTTCGGAGTGGGAGTTTCGATCTCGGTTTCGCGCTGCAAAACCGCACCGAGCATACCGCCCGAGGCGTTCACTTCGCGCACGAGCTTGATGCTCTTTTCGCGTCCGACCGTAATGGGGGTGATTGCGCCCGGGAAGAGTACCGAACTGCGCAATGTCAGAATGGGCAACACGTCGGGTACCGAACTCTGCTCAGTCGGAACGTCGTCGCCCGTGATGATCGGAATGACCTGTGCCTGACCATCCGCGAGGTTGATACCGGCTAGATCTTCTAATTCTAATACGCTATTTTTTTTATTCATAATCAGTCGTTTATTATGAGTATGGAGCAATTTGCGGGCCGTTGTTCTGCGAGGCTTGTTCGCCAAAGTGCATAATTGCTCGCCGCAAAGATAACGAAAAACTGCGATTTTTTATTTTATATCGGTAAAAATAGAAAAAACGCCGATCTTCTTGCTGTCAGCGCGGTCTTGCACGATTGTGCCAGTATTGGGGCCGAGAATTATCTGCGTAAACTCTTTTTCCAACTCTTGCGTGTTCATAGTGTTTCCGTCGTTTGCTACATTAGTCGCGAAGTGCAACAAAATTACACAAAACGATAGATAAATTCGAAGTTTTCTCGTCCTCGCGCGCGCTTTTTATATAAATATTTACTACTTTTGCGAGATATTTTGCGTCAGCGTGGCGGGTGACTCCTCGCGCGCGAGCGCACACAAACCGAATAATCGATTAAAAATAACAAAATAAAAGCTATGAACATTGCAGACAAGTACACGCCCCAACAGATCGAGGGCAAATGGTACGACTATTGGATTGATCATAAACTCTTCCACTCGACGCCCGATGAGCGCGAGGCTTACACCATCGTAATTCCGCCCCCCAACGTAACAGGTATGTTGCATATGGGCCATATGTTGAACAACACGTTGCAGGACGTATTGGTACGTCGCGCACGTATGCAGGGCAAGAATGCCTGCTGGGTGCCGGGTACCGACCACGCGTCGATCGCAACCGAGGCTAAGGTGGTTGCAAAGCTCAAGGCTGAGGGTATCGACAAGGCTGACCTGACACGCGAGGAGTTCCTGCGCCACGCTTGGGAGTGGAAGGAGAAGCATGGCGGCATCATCCTCAAGCAGCTGCGCAAGCTGGGTGCATCGTGCGATTGGGATCGTACCTGCTTCACTATGGACGATCCGCGCACTGAGGGTGTGATCAAGGTCTTCGTTGATCTCTACAACAAGGGCAAGATCTATCGTGGTGTTCGTATGGTGAACTGGGATCCCTCGGCGCAGACCGCTCTCTCGGACGAGGAGGTGATCTACAAGGAGTCGCACGGTAAACTCTACTACCTGCGTTATAAGGTTGAGGGCACCGATCGTTCGATCATCGTAGCTACAACCCGCCCCGAGACCATTCTGGGTGATACGGCTCTGTGCGTTAACCCCAACGACGAGCGTTACTCGTGGCTGCCCGCCGATGCACGTGTGATTGTGCCTCTGGTTGGTCGCTCGATTCCCGTTATCCGCGATACGTATGTCGATATCGAGTTCGGTACGGGTGCATTGAAGGTTACTCCCGCACACGACGTGAACGACTATATGCTCGGCGAGAAGTATGGTTTGGAGACTATCGACATCTTCAACGACAATGGTACGTTGAACGACAAGGTGGGTATGTACGTAGGTATGGACCGCTTTGTGGTTCGTGAGCAGATCGAGAAGGACCTGGCTGCGGCTGATCTGTTGGAGAAGACCGAGGCTTACACCAACAATGTAGGTTTCTCGGAGCGTACGGGTGTGCCCATCGAGCCGAAATTGTCGATGCAGTGGTTCTTGTCGATGCAGGAGCTGGCTGAGCCCGCAACCCGCGCGGTGATGGAGAACGAGATCAAGTTTGTTCCCGAGAAATATAAGAATATCTACCGCTATTGGATGGAGAACATCAAGGATTGGTGTATCTCGCGTCAGTTGTGGTGGGGTCAGCGTATCCCGGCTTACTACCTGCCCAAGGGTGGTTATGTAGTTGCCGAGACCGCTGAGCAGGCATTGGAGTTGGCTCGCGCTAAGGCTGGCGACGACTCGTTGCAGATGAGCGACCTGCGTCAGGACGAGGATGTACTCGACACTTGGTTCTCGTCGTGGTTGTGGCCTATCTCGGTATTTGACGGTATCCGCAATCCCGAGAACGAGGAGATCAAGTATTACTATCCGACCAACGATCTGGTTACGGGTCCCGATATCATCTTCTTCTGGGTGGCTCGTATGATTATGGCGGGTTATGAGTACCGCGGCGAGATGCCTTTCCGCAACGTTTACTTCACGGGTATCGTGCGCGATAAGATCGGTCGCAAGATGTCGAAGCAGCTGGGTAACTCGCCCGATCCGCTGGATCTGATTGCTCAGTATGGTGCTGACGGCGTGCGTGTGGCTATGATGTTGTGCTCGTCGGCAGGTAACGACCTGATGTTCGACGACTCGTTGTGCGAGCAGGGCCGTAACTTTGGTAACAAGATTTGGAACGCTTATAAGCTCGTTTGTGGCTGGTCGGTTGACGCAGCACGCGAGCAGAGCGAGTGCAACCGCCTCTCGATCGAGTGGTTCGAGCAGCGCCTGGCAGCAGCACAAATGCAGATCGAGAAGGACTTCGCGGCATACCGCATCTCGGACGCACTGCTCGTTGCTTACCGTCTGTTCTGGGACGAGTTTAGTGGTTGGTTGTTGGAGATGGTGAAGCCCGCATACGGCGACGCTATCGACGAGTGCACGTTGAAGGCCGTGAAGTCGATCTTCGAGCGTCTGATGCAGATGTTGCACCCCTTTATGCCCTTCCTCACCGAGGAGATCTGGCAGGATATTGCTGAACGCAAGGAGGGTGAGTCGATCTGCGTGAGCGCAGTGAAGGTTGCAGCAGAGGCTGACGAGAAGTTGTTGGCTCGTTTCGAGCTGGCTAAGGAGGTTATCTCGGCAGTGCGTAATGTTCGCAAGCAGAAGAACCTGCCCAACAAGGACGCCCTGACGATGAAGGTTATCGTTGATGAGAACTACCCCGCAGAGTACGAGGCAGTGATCACCAAGATGGCTAACCTGACCGAGGTTGAGCGCGTTGAGGAGAAGGACGCTACGGCTGCGGCATTCATCGTGAAGACCACTCAGTACTTCGTTCCGCTTGGCGGCTTGATCGACGTTGAGGCTGAGCGCCAGAAGATGAGCGAGGAGCTGACCTACTTGGAGGGTTTCTTGGCGAGCGTAATGAAGAAGCTCTCGAACGAGCGTTTCGTAAGCTCAGCTCCCGAGAAGGTTGTGGCTAACGAGCGCGCTAAGAAGGCTGACGCCGAGGCTAAGATCGCCGCTATCAAGGAGCGTTTGGAGCAGTTGAAATAAATGAAAAAACCAGATACAACAATGAGCAAGAAATTCACCGAATACAAGGGCCTCGACCTGCCTCGTTTGGCGGCTGAGGTTCTCGGAACGTGGGACGCAGACGATACGTTCCACAAGAGTATCACTACGCGCGAGGGTCATCCGACCTTTGTCTTCTACGAGGGTCCCCCGTCGGCAAACGGTATGCCGGGTATCCACCACGTGATGGCGCGTACGATCAAGGACGTATTCTGCCGCTATAAGACCCAGCAGGGTTACCTCGTTCATCGTAAGGCAGGTTGGGATACTCACGGTCTGCCCGTTGAGCTGGGTGTCGAGAAGAAGTTGGGTATCACCAAGGAGGATATTGGCCGCAAGATCACCATCGAGGAGTACAACGCCGCTTGCCGCGAGGCCGTAATGGAGTTCACGGGCGTATGGGAGAACCTGACTCGCCAGATGGGTTATTGGGTCAATATGGACGATCCCTATATCACCTACGACAACAAGTATATCGAGACTCTGTGGTGGCTGTTGAAGCAGCTCTTCGACAAGGGTCTGCTCTATAAGGGTTACACCATTCAGCCCTATTCGCCCGCAGCGGGTACGGGTCTGTCGACTCACGAGTTGAACCAGCCGGGTTGCTACCGCGATGTGAAGGATACAACCTGCACAGCTCAGTTCCGCGTGGTGCGCAACGAGAAGAGCGAGCACCTGTTCGAGGATGTTCAGGGCGAACTCTACTTCCTGGCTTGGACGACCACTCCGTGGACTCTGCCTTCGAACACTGCGCTGGCTGTTGGTCCCAAGATCGACTACGTGCGCGTTAAGTGTCTCAATCCCTACAACGAGCAGCCGCAGACGGTGATCGTTGCTCGCGAGTTGCTGCCCTCGATCTTCAACAAGAAGTTGGAGGGTACCTACACCGTTGAAGAGGATCGTTGCTATAAGGGTGCTGATTTGGTAGGTGTCAACTACGAGCAACTGATCAAGTGGGTTAAGCCCGTTGAGGCTGACGAGAGCGGCGAGTGGAAGGTTGCCGAAGAGAAGGCTTTCCGCGTGATCGCAGGTGATTACGTAACTACCGAGGACGGTACGGGTATCGTACACATCGCGCCGACGTTCGGTGCTGATGACGCATTCGTGGCACGTGCTGCGGGTATCCCGTCGCTGTTTATGATCAACAAGCGTGGCGAAACCCGCCCGATGGTTGATTTCACCGGTAAGTTCTACACGTTGGAGGATCTCGACGAGAAGTTCGTTGCAGAGTGCGTCGATGTTGAGGCTTACAAGGACTACGCCGGTCGCTGGGTGAAGAACGCCTACGATCCGCAGTTCACCGTTGATGGTCGCTACGACGAGAAGGCTGCTGCTGCGGCTGAAACGCTCGACATATATATCTGTATGAAGTTGAAGGGCGAGGGCTTGGCTTTCCGCATCGAGAAGCATACTCACAACTATCCCCACTGCTGGCGTACGGATAAGCCCGTACTGTATTATCCTTTGGATTCGTGGTTTATTCGCACCACCGCGCTCAAGGAGCGTATGATGGAGCTCAACACCACAATCCGTTGGCGTCCCGAGTCGACCGGTAGCGGCCGTTTCGGTAAGTGGTTGGAGAATCTGAACGATTGGAACCTGTCGCGTTCGCGCTTCTGGGGTACTCCGCTGCCTATCTGGGCTACGGAGGATCGCTCGGAGATGAAGTGCATCGGCTCGGTTGAGGAGTTGGTTGCAGAGATCGAGAAGGCTGTGGCTGCGGGCGTGATGACCGAGAACCCCTATGCGAAGTTCAAGGTGGGCGATATGTCGAAGGAGAACTACTCGACAATCGACCTGCACCGTCCCTACGTTGATAATATTGTGCTGGTGAGCGCGTCGGGCAAGCCGATGCATCGCGAGGCCGACCTGATCGACGTTTGGTTCGATAGTGGTGCGATGCCTTATGCTCAGTTGCACTATCCTTTCGAGAATGGTGGAGCTGAGTTCAAGGATGTATATCCCGCAGACTTCATCGCTGAGGGTGTCGACCAGACTCGTGGCTGGTTCTTCACGCTGCACGCAATCGCAACGATGTTGTTCGATTCGGTAGCATTCAAGAACATCATTTCGAACGGTCTGGTACTCGATAAGAACGGTAACAAGATGTCGAAGCGTCTGGGTAACGCTGTCGATCCGTTCGAGGTTATGGATAAGTATGGTGCTGATGCAGTTCGTTGGTATATGATCTCGAACTCGCAGCCCTGGGATAACCTAAAATTCGATGTTGAGGGCGTTGATGAGGTACGTCGTAAGTTCTTCGGCACGCTCTATAATACTTATAGCTTCTTCGCGCTCTATGCCAATGTCGATGGCTTCACCGGCTCGGAGGAGGAGATCCCCGTTGAGAAGCGTCCCGAGATCGACCGCTGGATCATCTCGTTGCTCAATACGCTAGTGAAGAACGTGACCGAGTGCTTGGAGGGTTACGATCCCACTCCTGCTGCTCGTATGATTCAGGAGTTCGTGGGCGAGAACCTCTCGAATTGGTACGTACGTCTGAACCGTAAGCGTTTCTGGGGTGGTGGTATGACTGAGGATAAGCTGGCTGCATACCAGACCCTCTACACCTGCCTCGAAACCGTCGTTAAACTGTCGGCTCCGTTTGCTCCGTTCATCTCGGATCGCATCTTCTGCGACTTGAATGCTGTGAGCGGCCGCCACGCAGATTCGTCGGTACACCTGGCGTCGTTCCCCGTAGCTGACGAGAAGTTGGTTAATGGCGACTTGGAGGAGATGATGTCGTTGGCGCAGAAGCTCTCGTCGATGGTTCTGGCGCTGCGTCGTAAGGTTAATATCAAGGTGCGCCAGCCGCTGATGAAGGCTATGGTGCCCGTTCTGGACGCTAAGATGGCGGCACATATCGAGGCTGCACGTGCGTTGGTTATGAGCGAGGTGAACGTTAAGCAGATCGAGCTGATCGAGCAGACTGCGGGCGTGATCACTAAGCGCATCAAGCCCAACTTCAAGACCCTCGGTCCTCGCTACGGTAAGTATATGAAGCAGATCGCGGCTCTGGTGGCTACATTCGATCAGCAGCGTATCGCCGAGATCGAGACCTCGGAGAAGTTGATGTTGGAGGTTGCAGGCGAGCAGTTGGAGGTTACACGCGAGGACTTCGAGATCACCAGCGAGGATATGCCGGGTTGGTTGGTTGCATCGGAGGGCAAGCTGACCGTTGCGCTCGATATTACGGTTACGGACGAGTTGCGCCGTGAGGGTGTGGCACGCGAGTTGATCAACCGTATCCAGAACCTGCGTAAGGATAGCGGCTTGGAGGTGACCGATAAGATCGCGGTTGAGGTTGAGGCTTTGGACGAGCTGAGCGATTCGTTGGCAGTCTTTGGCGACTATGTGGCACAGCAGGTGCTGGCAGTCGAGATCAAGGCTGTGGCGGAGCCCGCGGGCGAGTTTGTGGCGACGACCGACCTCGACGAAAAACCGCTTCGTATCGCACTCTCACGCCGATAGCGTGAAATTTATGGTGTAATATTTGGTAGTGTGGTTTTTTATTGTTAATTTTAACAAATAAACTAACCAATTAAAACCTTAAAAGTTATGGCAGAAGTTGAGAAGACCAGATATAACGATGCGGAATTGGCCGAATTCAAGGACTTGATTTTGCAGAAGTTGGAGAGCGCACGCCACGACTACGATCAGTTGCGTGCAACCATAACACACACCGCCGGCAACGATACGGAGGACACTTCACCCACGTTCAAAGTGCTCGAAGAGGGCGCAGCAACTCTCTCGAAGGAGGAGTGCGGCCGCTTGGCACAGCGTCAGTTGAAGTTTATCCGCAACCTCGAAATGGCTTTGGTGCGTATCGAGAACAAAACTTACGGTATCTGCAAGGATACGGGCAAGTTGATCCCGAAGGAGCGCCTGATGCGTGTTCCGCACGCTACGCAGTGCATCGAGGCTAAGGAGGGGCGCCGATAGAGGCCGATGGCGAGGTTGACTCGCGCGTATATATAAATAGGTATGCCCGATAGGGTGCGCCTGCGATGCACCGAGCCTGCCAAATTACACTGAGCTAAATAACAGACGATTCACTTCCCGCGAGGGAAGGTGAATCGTTTGTGTTTTTAGGGGCGGAAACAAAGAGTGGGCGAGTGGCGGATAAACCGCTTGTGTCGCGAACGTTGGTAGGTAAGTTTGGAATGGCAAACAAAATGTTATATATTTGTTATGCTCTTAGAGTCAGACAAATCTCAAAACTTATCAATAAAATGAAGAAAACGTTACTTGTGATTATGGCTGTGCTGTGCGGTCTGACCGTTATGGCACAAGATGATACGGTTATTAAAGCTCGTCGACCCAAGTATGTCGCGTTGGGTTATGTGATGCAGCAGGATGTAACGCTCGCGTCGGGCGAGGTGATCAAACCCGATTTTGGTGCGATGCTTAATCGTGGTCGTACGTTCTATCTGCACAAAAAACCGATCGCGAATTTCTTGAATATCGGTATTGACGCAACGTGGATCGATGTGAACTACGCTATGTATAAGAACAATCACGCCGAGACGACGCTGCACCAGGCTGAACTCGCTTTACAAGTTGGTCCGTCGCTGACCTTCACGCCCGTAAAACGCTTGCAGGTGCATCTTTATGGTCGTTATGCTCCGACCTTTGCTATGCGCTACGATAGCGAGGTGTTCGGCGGTAACTACGTTACGATGTTTGTTGCGGGCGGTAATCTGTCGTTCGGCTTCTTCGGCGTCGGCGCAGAGTATCGTATGGGCAAGAATATGAACTACAAAGCTTTTACCCTCGATAAGTTGGGCGACATTGTGGGCAACTTGGGTGATATCGTTGGCGATGGCGAGAATCAATCCTCGGAGGCGCTTGCGGTACGCTCAAGTGATAGTATGACTGAGTGCACTACAATGGATGCTAATCCCTTCTTTGGTAAGAAGAACGTGCTCGAAGGTCTGCGTGTTTACGTCACCTTCCGATTCTAAGCAAGCACTCGACCGAATATAACGATCCCCGCCTTCCGACTAGAAGGCGGGGATCGCTGTTTGTAGTGGGGTTATTGATTTATGCGAACGAGATCGTAGTTGAACGGACTGTCGATCTTAGTCAGCGTGCTGTCTACCATTTGTAGTGTCGTGTCGTTCACGATTGCGAAGTAGGTCACCACATCTCCATCGTCGGGCATAAGGCGGTAGCCACGTTTGGCGCCGATTCCGAATCTATGCTGTTGACCACGGCTATCGAATGTGATGTCACCGCCGTTGTTGTCACCCTCGATATAGACCATTCGTAGCGCAAAGAGAGTGTCTGCATCCGCGATCGAGTCGTTGAGCGTCAGTGTGTAATCGATGCCGGGGCAGTCAGCCGCAGGGAACATACCTCGATAGGTCGCAGGTGCGAGTTGATCTGTTGCAGGCGTGAGAGCCTCACTCTCCCTCTCCTTGTGATCCTGGATTACAAAAGCGATCAGGATTGCCGTGAAGATAATGTTTGGAATGAATTTTCGCATAATCGTTTCGGTTACAAATTTCATACTAAAAACGATCGACGACTGCAATGTCGTGCAGGTCGTCGATCGTTTTTGCGGAAACTTTACTGCGCCTATTTGAGCGAGTTGTAGACCTGCTTGCCCTCCTCAAGGAATGCGATAAAGTTGTCGATATTCAGGTCGTACGAGTGCGATGCCAACACGTTGCCCTCGCTATCGAGAATCAGATAGTTGGGCTGCGATGCGATGCCGTAACGCTCGTAAACCAGGTATGAATTGATCTCGCCGATGGTTTTGAGCACCTTGCCGTTGGCGTTGGTAGCCTGATCTTCCTCGGCAATTGCAGCGCGGCTATCGCCAAAGAGTGCCATCAGAACGAAATCGTTGCGCATACTCTCCAAGATGCGGCTGTCGCACCATACACGCTCCTCCATCTCGCGGCAGTTTACGCAACCCAGACCAGTAAAGTCGAGGAATACGGGCTTGTTAGCCTTGCGAGCAGCAGCGAGAGCCTCCTCATAATCGTAGTAACCCGACAGGCCGTGCGGCATATGCAGCACGTCGCTATACTTGGGCTCCTTGCCGTCAACCGTCAGTGCCTTGTCAGTCACAACAGCAGCGGTTCCACCCGAAGTGAGAACGAAATCCTGAGTCGACATCGGGGGCAGGTAACCGGTCATCTTCTTCAAGGGTGCGCCCCACAGACCGGGAACCATATATGTAACGAAGGTGAACGATGCGATCGCCAATGCCAGACGGGGCACCGAGATATACTTCACTTCGCTATCGTGAGCAAACTTCAACTTGCCGAGCAGGTAGAGGCCGAGCAGCGTGAATACCACAATCCAGATACCCAGATAGATTTCGCGGTCGAGCAGCCCCCAGTGGTAGGTCTGGTCAGCGGTGCTGAGGAACTTGAAACCGAGAGCGATCTCGATGAAACCCAACACAACCTTCACCGAGTTCAACCAACCACCGCTCTTAGGCATCTTCTGGAGTACCGAGGGGAAGAGGGCGAACAGCACGAAGGGAAGTGCGAATACGGTCGAGAATACCAACATCGTCAGGATCGGAGTCCAGATGTCGTTGGTAGTCGATACAGCGCCGATGATTGCACCACCAACGATCGGGCCGGTGCACGAGAACGATACGAGTACCAGCGTCAGCGCCAGGAAGAAGACGCCCAGTAGACCCTTACGATCCGAGTTCTGGTCGCTCTTGTTTACCCACGAGCTGGGCAGAGTAATCTCGAACGCACCGAAGAACGATGCCGCAAAGACCATAAATACCAAGAAGAAGATGGTATTGGGTAACCAATGTGTTGCCAACCAGTTGAAAATGTCAGCCGTAACGGTTGCACCACCCACCAGACGAGTGATCAGGATCAACGCCGCAATAGGCAGGGTGTAGAGCGCTACGATGAATACACCATAGAGAATAGCGCGCATCTTGCCGCCCTCGCCGCCCTTCACGAAGAACGATACGGTCATCGGGATCATCGGGAATACGCAGGGTGTTAGCAGAGCCGCCAACGCCCAAGCCGCCGCAGCCAGCAGTGTGCTCCACAGCGAGCTGTTATCTTTATCCTCCTCGACGGGTGCAACCACCACCTCAGCAGCAGGCTCCTCTGCGGGCGCAACTTCCTCAGCTGCAACCCCTTCAGTAGTAACAGCCCCCTCTGCTGCGCCGATCTTGACAGTCAGATCCTCACTTGCGGGAGGCAGACAGCTCTGGTCGTTGCAAGCGCCATAGTATACGTTGATTGTCAATGTTTTAGGCTCAGCCGCAGCCTTCACTTTCTGAACAAATACGACCTTGCCCTCCCAAGTGCCGATCTCAGCCTCGTATACGTCGTCGTATGCGCGGTGAGGCTCCTTGCTTGGAGTGATCGAACCGACCTTCTCGGCGCCATCAATTGTGATCTCGGTGGTCGCGATGAAGAGGTCCTCAGCATAGGGGCCGAAGTCGTAGATGTGCCAACCCTGATCGATGTCGGCGGTCAGGTGCACCTCGTAGGTGTTGCCATCGCTCTCAACGGCCGTTGCCGACCACTTGACGGGCGATGCGGGCTGTGCTATAGCCACTGCGCTGAAAAGCAGTGATATAAACAGTGCAAAAAAGTTCTTCATATATTCGAAAGTTTTAATTTTTATGCAAATTTTCACGTTGGCAAAGATACGATAAACTATCCGAAATCACAATATTAGCCGTTATATTCCGCCACTCGTGCACAATAATTTTTTTCGTGCGCGTGTTGTGTGCGTGCGCGACAGGGATGCGATAGCGGCGTCATGGTACGAAAAAACCTCGCCGAAGCGAGGTCTTTTGCCATTTTCGAAAGTGAGCTTTTTTAGTAGGTCATAACGGCGGGCATAGTCTTAGCCTCGTCCACCATCTTCTGAACCTCCTTCACCGAAGGAACGCGACCAACGATCTTCTTCTCAGCGTTCACCTCTTCCATCTTAGCAACGAGGTTAGCGGGTACGCGGTGCGACAACTCCTTAACGGTGTCAACGCCGGCAGCCTCCAACAACTCAGCGAATTGAGGACCTACGCCGTGAATACGGAACAGATCAGCGTGGTTGGTCCATTTCAGAATCAGCTTACCCGAGATCTCGGTAACCTCTTCCAACTCCTTGCGGCCCTTGGGTGCAGCGCACTTAGCGAGCAACTGCTCAGGGGTATTAATGCCTGCGGCGATGAGTTTCTCAGCATAAACTTCGCCTACGCCCTCGATGTCAATAATTTTGTAAGCCATAGTATTTAATTTTTTAGCGTAAATATTTGCCGAATTTACAAATAAAAACCCAAATATCCAAATCGAACAATCGAGATAGTCCTGTTTTTCTTGTGGATAAGAGGTGGGATTGTCGGTTGAGGATGGCGTGTGAACTATGTTAGGAGCGATTTGCAAAACCCGAAATAATTTATTAATTTTGTTACATTCAAACTTGAAACGGGCTTATTTTATGCGTCGTCTGCTAATATTAATATTCTCAGTGTTGCCTATTGTGGCGAGCGCTATCGGTATCGAGAGTACGGTGTCGTTGCTCGATCGCCTCGATAGTGCGCTTGCACATAGCGATGAGTTTGCGGCGATGCGATTGGCTCGTGTGGCGTCGATGCGCAAGATGCAGGAGTCGCCACATATTACCGACGAACAGCTTTACGATCTGAACGAGGCGATTGCGCGCGAGTTTGAGGTCTTTCAGTTCGACTCTACAATCAACTATCTCTATTGGAACTTGGGTATTGCGCGTGAGCTACACGACCAATATAAAGTGGATCAGTCGATTATTGCGCTGGGTCGCGTTCACGCAACTGCGGGCTATTACCTCGATGCCAACAATATGCTGAATATTCAGCTCGATACGGTGCGACTCAATCCGAATCTACTCGATGAATATTATTGGGCGCAATATTGCCTTAATCATCAAATGTATAGCGAGGCTGAGAACTCATCGTCGATGAATGTCGTGGCGCAGCGCCTGCAATATTATCGTAATCGTCTGTTGGAGATTCTGTCGATCAATTCGTTCGAGTATCGTATTCTGCGAGTGAACCAGTTCCTCGAACGTGGCGAGCTGGATAAGGCCGAGCGTGTGCTGGTCGAACTGCTGGATGATTACAAGAGTGAGAGCCAGGAGCAGTCAATCGTGACCTACTACCTCTCCGAGCTGTATAGTCGCAAGGACGACAAAGCTATGCAACTGCACTTTGCAACCCTCGCGGCATTGAGCGAAGTGCGATTGGCAATCCGTGATAATATTGCGCTTAATGCGTTGGCAGTTAGCTTGTTCGACGATGGTGATGTAACTCGTGCATTCCGTCTGAGTCGCGCGACGCTGGACTTCGCTCTTGCCTATAATGCTAAATCGCGAGTGTGGCAGGTAGCGTCGATCCTGCCTACGATCGAGTCAGCCTATCGCGCCAAGCAGCAGAACCAAAGCAACTATGTTTATATCTTCCTGACGGTGGTTTTGGTGCTGTTGATGATCTTGCTGGTCATCTACCTCGTTCAGAGTCTGCAACGTGAGAAACTCGATCGAACACAGCAGCAGCTCCAAGAGGCCAATCGCAACCTTGTCGATAACAATAAGAGCCTGCAAGCGTTCAACGACCAGCTGAGCCAGCTGAATGGCGACATCGCCGAGGCCAATGCTGTTAAGGAGGAGTACATCGCGCTCTTCCTGCGTGTCTACTCCGAGTGTATCGACAAGATGGAGGGTTTGCAGCGTCGCGTTCGTAAGTTGGCTACGCACGAAAACCTTGCGGAGTTGAAGCGCGAGTTGTCAAAATCGGATCTGGTCGATGAGGAATTGGTCTACTTCTATGAGATGTTCGATAATGCCTTCCTGCGTCTCTATCCCAACTTCGTCAGCGAGTTCAATTCGTTGCTCGAAGAGGACGCTCGCATCGAGTTGAAAAAGGATGAAAAACTCAATACCGAGTTGCGTATTTTCGCGCTTATCCGACTCGGTATAAACGACTCGTCGAAGATCGCCGCGCTGCTGCGTTATTCGGTTAATACGATCTACAATTACCGCGCGAAGGTGAAGAACAAAGCGTGCGTTTCGCGCGAGGAATTCGAGGAGCGAATCAAGAAAATCGGATCGTTTCAGAACGTCAAATAATCTGCATTTTGAGGCGCCAAATGCCGCCTGAAATCTCTTTCGCAATAGCCGAAAACGGTCGAATATAGGCCCTATAACCTCAATTATGTGCCCATACAATCCACTTTTATTTTGGTATTTTGAAAAATAAAGCGTTGATTTATAGGGTATTGTAGTTGCCGAGTGTTCAAACAATCTATATTTTCACCACTTGGCATTGTGATAGCCAAATAGTTGTTCTACTTTTGCAACGCAAACCAATAAAGAAGCACTATCTGAAAAGGACTATTTATTTGATGCTTCTTCGGACGAAAGGTCCGCAATTATGGTTTGCATATCTGAACTAACCCGCCAATAATAGTTAGTTAGAAACGTTGTGTGGAGAATAGCGTGGACGTCCGTCCGCGCTATTTATTTTTTGTTTTCGGCCACGTAACCGATGTTCGCCAGCGATCGTTTGTGGTAGGCTATTTTTAGCTTACTGACGCTTTGAATAACTCCGCCTCTGAACACCGCAATAATCGAAATAATCGACGGAAAACAGCCGAATAAACAGGCTGGACGCGGACGGCCGAATAGGTGAGAAAGGTTCTCGTCCCAGCACCAAAACCAAACGCCCCAAACCTTCACGGTCTGGGGCGTTTCATATTGGTTTGAGAGCGGTTTTGTATTACTCCTCGTCGCGCTGCATTTGCTCAACGTAGATAGCGTGCTGCATAGCCTCACGCTTAGCGATCGACGGCTTGGTGAAGTACTGACGGCGACGAAGCTCCTTCAATACACCGGTACGCTCATACTTTCTCTTAAACTTCTTGAGAGCGCGCTCGATGTTC
>JAFNVH010000074.1 GCA_017379895.1 Rikenellaceae bacterium
CCCATAGTCTGTGATGTTTTATCTTTATTATTTTATTCTGAATTAGCAGGAAAAGTGAGGGCAAAATTATAAAATTTTCTAACTTTGCGCAACATATTAGCAACGAATTTCACTTTAACACTCAAAATGAAAGACCAAATCGCTCGTGCAGTGCAGGTACTCCGCAACGGAGGACTGATTCTCTACCCCACCGACACAGTGTGGGGCATCGGCTGCGACGCTACAAATGCCGCCGCTGTCGATAAGATATATGCACTCAAACGATCTGTAAATAAGAAAAGTATGATTGTGCTCGTTGGCGATATCGACTCCGTTGGTCGATACGTCAATGGTGCGCCCTCGGTGGCGTGGGAGTTGCTCGAAACGGCCACCTCGCCTTTGACGCTAATTCTCTCGGGTGCGGCAAATGTGGCCGAGAATCTCGTGCCCGAAGAGGGGACACTCGGCGTGCGTGTTCCCGATCACGAGTTTTGCCGACAGCTACTGCATCGTTTTGGTCGTCCGATCGTTTCGACCTCAGCAAACATCTCGGGCGAGCCTGCGCCAATGGATTTCGACGGTATCTCGGAGGAGATTCGTACGGGAGTGGATATGGTAATTGATCCCCGTTTCGAGGGACGTCCGACGCGTCAGCCCTCGTCGATTATTGCCATTGATCAGTCGGGAGTTTTCAAAATCATTCGCTAAACCGAGCTATGAAGTTCCGCACCGAGACCCCAATTCAAAAGCGATTCAACGATATGGATTGCTTTCACCACATCAACAACGTCTGCCAGCAGATGTATTTCGATGTGGCCAAGAGCGAATTTCTGGCAGCGACGTTGCAGGGCGACGCTAAGATCGATCGTATGCGCGTAGTGACCGCTGCAACCAATACCTCGTACTTGGCACAGGTGCGTTTTGACGACGACACCTATGTAACCACCGAGTGCGAGCAGATTGGCAACAAGAGTTTCACATTGTTGCAGCGCATCTACGACCGTCGCGAGGGCAAGGACGCAACCGTCAAAACCGAGAGTCGCTCGGTGATGGTCGCATTCGATTTCGAGACGCAGGAGGCTGTACCCATTCCCGACGAGTGGCGCGAGAATTTAAGCAGATAACCTAACACACACCGACGTATGGAGATTTTTCAGCATATAATCAACTCGATCAACGATTTTCTGTGGGGATATATTATGATCTTCGCTCTGATTGCGTGCGCTCTCTACTTCACCATTCGCACTCGATTTGCGCAGTTCCGTCTGGTGGGTGATATGTTCCGTCAGCTATTCGCCTCGGGCAGCACGTCGCAGGAGTCGAAAGGCAAGAAGCGCATTTCGTCGTTCCAGGCCTTTGCCGTTTCGTTGGCGAGCCACGTCGGCGTGGGCAACCTGGCGGGCGTTGCGTCGGCTGTGAGTATCGGTGGCCCGGGTGCAGTGTTCTGGATGTGGATGATCGCGCTGCTTGGTGCAGCCAACTCGTTCATCGAGAATACTTTGGCTCAGCTCTACAAGACACGCGACAATGATAGTTTCGTCGGTGGTCCTGCATACTATATGACGCGCGGTTTGAAATGCCGCCCGATGGCAATTCTATTCTGCATACTGACGGTGCTGACCTTCGGCTTTGCGTATAATACGGTGCAGAGCAACACGCTCTGCTCGGCTGTTGAGAATGCTTTCGGCATCGATCACGTCTATATGGGCGTGGCGCTGACAATCGCAACGCTCATCATCATCTTCGGTGGTATTCAGCGTATTGCAAAGGTCAGCTCGCTGATCGTGCCCGTTATGGCGCTGGGTTATCTGGCACTGGCGCTCTATGTAGTATGCGCAAACATCACGGTGATTCCCGATGTGATCGCAACGATCTTCAAGAGTGCTTTCGGTGTTGAGCAGGCATTCGGCGGTACGGTCGGTGCAGCTATGACGCAAGGTATCAAGCGCGGTCTGTTCAGCAACGAGGCGGGTGAGGGTTCGGCGCCCAATGCCGCTGCTACGGCCGATGTTTCGCACCCAGTGAAGCAGGGTCTGATCCAGATGCTCGGTGTGTTTACTGATACGCTCGTGATCTGCTCGTGTACGGCATTCATCATCTTGGTTAGCGGTCTGCCCCTCGACGGTTCGCTCGATGGCGTACTGCTAACGCAGGAGTCGCTCTCGGTTGAGATTGGAGCGGCGGGTCGAATCTTTGTTGCAGTGGCGATCTTCTTCTTTGCATTCAGCTCGATCATCGGCAACTACTACTATGGCGAGGCAAACATCGCCTACATCTCAAAAAAGCGTTGGACAATGGTTGTCTACCGACTGATGGTCGGTGCAATGGTGATGTTCGGCGCCGTAACCACGTTACAAACCGTATGGAGTCTGGCCGACCTGACAATGGCACTGATGACTATCTGCAACTTAGCGGCTATCGTATTGCTGGGTCGTCGCGTGATTGTGCTTTTAGACGATTATATGCGTCAAAGACGCGAGGGCAAAGACCCCGTATTCAAACTCGAAGCAGTTAAGGATAAGTTCGACACCGACGGCATCGAGTGCTGGTAAGCAACAATCCTCCATAAACACAAAACAACCTGCCCACGTATTGTGAGCAGGCTGTTTTATGCTGTCAGAGTAGATTTACAATGCGAAGACTGCTGCGCCCGTACCGAAAATCACAACTGCAAGGAATGCTATCAGCGCCAACGTCAGAATGCCTACAACCGTAGCCAGACAGCCCCAACGCTTCTCGCCAGCAGGCAGAGGATCCGATACCAAAGCCACAATCAAACCAATCAACGGAGTAAATATCAAGCTAATTACGAAGGTCCAGCCAAAGCCCAAACGACGACGGCTACCCACAAGACCAACCAATGCACACAATGCCGTACCGGTCAGCAAACCAAAGATCAAAAGTAAAATACCCATATTCGTAAAATATTAACGTTTCATTCGATAGTAGACGCCCAACGGGAGCTGCTTACCCGCTCGATCCTCGAAATACAATTCGCCAAACTGCTCTTCCGCTGCTGCACCAAACGCCTGACGCACTGCCGATCGAGCCAACATTGCTGACAGTCCCATCGAGTAGAGATTCAACACCAAAAAGCCCTTGGGTGCAAGCAGACGCGCACAGCACTCCAACATCTCAGCGATATTCTGCTCCAACACCCACTTCTCGCCATCGGGGCCACGTCCGTATGCAGGCGGGTCGAGGATAATGCCGTCGTATTGACGACCGCGCTTAACCTCGCGACGCACAAATTTCAGCGCGTCATCGACAATCCAGCGCACTCCGTCCAGGCCGCTTGCCTCCATATTCTCGCGCGACCACGTCACGACCTGCTTGACCGAATCGACGTGCGTAACATCAGCACCTGCCGAGCGTGCCGCAAGCGTCGCACCGCCCGTATAGGCAAACAGATTGAGCACTTCGGCTCGGCCCTGCGCCTTGCGGATCTCGGCCACGCGTTCGCAAATGTAGTCCCAATTCTCAGCCTGCTCGGGGAACAAACCTACGTGCTTGAACGATGTGAGCGCCAGACGCATACGCATCTGCATCGGGCCACGACGATACTCAACCGTCCAGCGCGACGGCATCTGCGGTTTGAGCTGCCACTCGCCACGCTCCTCACTTCGTGCATCACGACGGAACGAGGCGTCGGCCATACGTTGCCACTCAGCCTCCGAGAGCGATCGGTGCCAGATAGCCTGCGGCTCGGGACGACGTGTGATGTAACTACCGAAGCGTTCGAGTTTCTCGTAATCGCCACAGTCGATCAGTTCGTAATCGCTCCACGTGGGGGTTAAAAGTTCGGGATTCTTCATATTATGTTCTTTACTCTTCATAAATCAAATTCATTTGGCAGCGCGCGCAATCAAATTCCAAGCGATAGCGGAACGCGCCGTGCTCGATATATAGCGGCTCGCGCAACTTCGAGCCCTCGCGCAGGCACTCACCCAACTCGCGACGCAGGCAGTAGCTACTCAGCAACACACGCTCGCCATGCAAATCTGAACGCGCATCCAATCCACGCTCGATCTTCGTCACTCCGTGGTCGCGGTAAAACTGCTCCGAGAGACGATTGACCACATTCCAATGGCCGTCAAGTTGCTTTATTGGCATTTGTGCCGTGCGATCCTCGGTTACATAGTTATGTTCGGGACGCAGCTTCGAACGCTGTTCGGTCAGGCATTCCAATGCCTCGCGGCGCAGTGCTCCCAACTTCGAGAGTGGTACAAAGCGCACCTCGCCCTCGATCTGCACATCATCGACGCGGAAAATTGTATCGCCACTACGCACCGCCTGCTCGCGCAGAGTCTGCTCCATACGTGCGAGGTTTGATGCAGCGTCGAGCGGTTCGCTCAATCGTGCCTCGCCAACATAGCCCTCACAATCGGTATAACAAAGCGACACGCCCTCTTCATCGAAACGGATAGTTGCTGTCGCAGGGATAACTCGGCGGGTGCGGCTACGATCCAGCGCCAAGCGGAATCGCTGGTCGAAATTGCGATAGACCTCCGCCCCGCGCGTAATGCCCTCGATCTTATTGGGCGTTATACGGCGACCCTCTACCTGATTGATATTTGTTCCCGTCAGCGCACCGTCGGCAATAAAGCACAAACCATCACCTGCCGTAAGCTCCACCGTGCGATCGAGCGTGAATGTTCGGCCATCGACCCTCGCCACACGACCCACATACTCGCCCACTGCTTTCGGCGTATCGAACGAGGCAACACCAGCTCGCTTACCCTCGTACATATAACACGACTCTCCACGCGTAAAGCTCTTGGCGGGATCGGGCAGAAAATCGGGGACACTCTCGCCCACCGACGAGCGTCGCACCGCAGGACGCGCCGCCAGCTCATCATCAATTCGGCGGCGGTAGTGCGCCACCACATTCTTTATATAGGATATGTCCTTCAATCGACCTTCGACCTTAAACGAACAGATACCGTCGTCGATCATATCGCCAATGTGCGATGAGAGATCCAGGTCGCGCACCGAGAGCAGATGTTTGCCACTACGGAGTTTGCGGCCCGATGCGTCGGTCAGGTCGTATGTCAAGCGGCAGGGCTGGCTACACTCACCGCGATTGCCACTGCGCGAGCTCATCGTTCGGCTCAACATACATCGACCACTATGGCCGACACAGATTGCTCCGTGAACAAAACACTCCAACTCAACGCCCGTAGCCTCGCGTATGGCACGTATCTGCTCGCGTGTCAGTCCGCGCTCCAAAATCACGCGCGAGAAACCGCTCTGCTCCAAGAATCGCACCCACTCGGGCGTCATATTACACATCTGGGTCGAGGCGTGGAGTTCGACCGGAGGCAAATCCATACGTCGGAATGCCAGATCCTGCACAATCAGTGCATCGACACCCGCCGCAATCACCTCGCGTGCCGTGCGCTCAGCCTCGCGCAGTTCCTCGTCGTAGATTATCGTATTGAGCGTACAATGAACGCGCACACCATAGTGGTGAGCATACTCCACTGCTCGCGCCAGATCTTCGATCGAATTACCTGCCGCATAGCGTGCACCAAAACGCGGACCTCCCATATAAAGGGCGTCCGCGCCGTAATCAACTGCCGCACGTGCCGTATCGTAATCACGCGCGGGAGCCAACAATTCAACCGTATGTGCAGGTCGTATTTTCAACTGTATTATAATTCGTTGTAGTTTATTGAGAATGAATCACCTCGGCTCAAATCGCCCGTCAGATAACCCTTTTTGAGCCACGTCATTCGCTGTTTCGACGTGCCGTGAGTAAACGAATCGGGAACGGTATAGCCCTGAGCCTCCATCTGCAAGCGGTCGTCACCAATCGAGGTCGCTGCATTCAGGCCCTCCTCGATATCACCGTCCTCCAACGAGCCGAAGCGTTTATCATCGTAGTGCGCCCAGATACCTGCAAAGAAATCGGCCTGCAATTCCAGACGAACTGTCAGTCTATTAGCCTCCTTCTCGCTCACGCGCGAACGCTGCATCTGCACCTGCTCCAAAATGCCGAGCAGATACTGCACGTGGTGACCTACCTCGTGCGCGATTACGTATGCGTAAGCGAAATCGCCGCCCGCTTTGAGCTGCGTCTCCATCTGATCGAAGAACGAAAGATCGATATAAACTGTCTGATCGGCCGAGCAATAGAACGGACCTGTCGACGAGGTTGCGCCACCACAACCCGACTGCACCGCGCCATTGAACAGTACCATACGAGGCGGCTGATAGGTGCGCCCCATCTCCTTGAAAAGCTCGCTCCACACATCCTCGGTACCAGCCAAAATCTGCGACGCAAATTCAGCCAACTGCTCCTCGCGCTCGGTGGGGACATACTCAGTCTGCATACCGCCGACAATTGCTCCCAAATCGGTATTCTGCAACACCGACAACGGATTACCACCCAACAACCACGTGATCAAACCGGCTACAAGCAGACCGCCCAAGCCCATTTTGGTCATTCTACCACCGCCACTCGCGCGGCGATCCTCGACATTCGAACTACGTCTTCTTCCTGTAAGTTTCATATTGGACTTTCCTCAATCTATTTTGTTGGGATTATAGCATTATGCGCGGGGCTTGATCTTGCGCAGTCGCAACTTCATCACTCCAAAGAAGGCCTCGCCAAAGATTGAGCTGCTCATTTTCGACTGACCCAGCACACGGTCAATAAATATGATCGACACCTCGCGAATCTTGAAACCGAGCTTCCACGCCGAATACTTCATCTCGATCTGGAAACCGTAGCCCTTCATCTCAACTTTATCCAGATCCATACGCTCTAAAACGCGACGCGAGTAGCATACAAATCCTGCCGTAGCATCGTGAACGGGCATACCAGTCACCGTGCGGACATAGATCGACGCACAGTACGACATCAGCAAACGCGACATCGGCCAATTCACCACATTGACGCCCTGCACATAGCGCGAGCCAATTACAACATCGGCACCCTCCTCAGCTGCTGCGACCAAACGCGGTAGGTCATCGGGATTGTGCGAGAAATCACAGTCCATCTCGATGATATAATCGTAGTCGCGCTCCAAGCCCCAGCGGAAACCGGCCAAATAAGCTGTACCCAAGCCGAGCTTACCCTTACGGCAAAGCAGGTGCAAGCGATCGGGATAATCCTTCTGTCGCTCACGAACGATATCGGCAGTGCCATCGGGCGAGCCGTCATCAATTACCAAAATATCAAACTCCACGGGCAGCGAAAAGACTTTATCGACCATTGCCGAAACATTTTCGCGCTCGTTGTATGTCGGTATAAGAACAAGATTACGCATAGTTGTCAAAATTTTTCTCAAAACAAATTTAACAATTTTTCGCGGAAAATCACATCATATTTCCAAAAATTTTACCTCCGAAAAGGCGGCGCACAATCACCGAACCGCGATAAATCGTCGTCGGCAATTTAGCTCGTTTGGCACGCTCCGCAGTTCGTTTGGTGCGCA
The DNA here is from genome assembly GCA_017379895.1 of Rikenellaceae bacterium. GTDB lineage: Bacteria > Bacteroidota > Bacteroidia > Bacteroidales > Rikenellaceae > Alistipes. The sequence goes on from JAFNVH010000074.1 coordinate 7,422, forward strand.
ATGCAGGCAACATTTGGCAGAATCCCACGTGCGCCTGCCACACCGCCTTCACGCACGACCACTGACCCTTAGCCAGATAGCTCGCCGCAGCCACACCATCGAGGACCAATCGCACAGGCAGCACCCATAGCAGATGTCCCATCGGAAGATTTTTATAGAGCATTGCCAAATTGTTGCGATGGTTAAGCATCGTCTTGCGCGGCGAGAGCGTACTGAGTGTTCCTCCGCCCAAATGGTAAACCTTCGAACTCGGTTCAACACCAATGCGATAACCCGACGACTGCATTCGCCAGCAGAGATCAATCTCCTCCATATGCGCAAAGAAATCGCCATCGAAACCACCCTCCGATTTGAAGACCTCGGCACGGCAGGCAAACGCCGCTCCACTTGCCCAAAAGACCTCGCGCGGAGTATCATACTGCCCCTCATCGCGCTCGGTCGTGCTCAATATTCGACCTCGGCAGAACGGATAGCCCAAGATATCGATAAAACCGCCACTTGCGCCCGCATACTCGAATCGCTCACGATCGGTATCAGCCAGCAACTTCGGTGCAACGGCCGCCAACTGCGGATCAGCGTCCAGCGCCTCGACCAGCTTTTCGCACCAGCCCTCACTCACTTCAACGTCCGAGTTGAGCAGTACGTAATACTCAGACTCAACCTCGCGCAGCGCACGATTGTAACCCTCGGCAAAACCGTAGTTACGATCCAAGCGCACGATCTCGACCTGCGGGAACGCCTCGGCAACATATTCGAGCGACGTATCGGTCGAGCCGTTATCGGCCACCACAACTCCGTACTGCGGCATCGTATAGCGCACCACACTCGGCAGGTAACGCTCCAAATGCGCACGACCGTTCCAATTCAATATGACGACCTTGACTCTACTCATCTCTATTTCGTATTTTGTGCTGCACGGGCCTCGTCCTCAGCAATATCGATATGCTTCCAACGGCGATGCGACCACATCCACAAATGGGGAGCACGACGGATCATTACCTCCAAATGCTCAACATAACGGCGTGTGATCTCGCCCTCGGCAACCTCCTCCACGCCATCGTAGATACACTCAAAATTGCAAGTATAGGTTGCGTGACCTATTTTATCGACGTTCAGGAAAAAGACGGGCATCGAAAACTTGCGAGCCAGCCACTCGCCACCCATAAAGAATGCTGTCGGCACACCCAGAAAATCATACATGCGGTGCTCGGCCTCACGCGGCGGGCGCTGATCAGCAATCATTCCGTAGGCTATCGGGCGACCTTCGTAGCCATTGCGATGTCTTACGGCGAAACGTGCCACATCGTTCATTCTGACAGGCAGCATGGCAAAGCGCGAACGCATAATATAGAACAGATCATCGAATGCCTTATCACGCAGCGGGTGATAGACTCCCGCAACCTGCACTCGATCATCGTGAATACCATAGGTACCCATACACTCCCAATTGCCATAGTGCGCCATCATTGCCACCCACGAACGGCCTTCCGATGCCGCAAAGTGCTCTGCAAGATTCTCGATACGCATACGCGCCATCATATCCTCATATGAGATATTGGTCATATCGATGATATCGACCATCACCTCACTCAGGTGGGCGTAAAAGTCACGCTCAATCGTACGCAACTCCTCGTGGCTCTTCTCGGGGAAAGCGCGATTCAAGTTGCGTCGCACAACCTTCAAACGGTAGCGCAACAATCGGTAAAGCACAAAGGTGACAAATTTGCACAGACAACCGTAGATAAACCATTCGGGCAACGAGCCAATCATTCGGCTTGCACCCATAATCAGGCGATATTTCAGACCCTTGCCGCGCTCCATTATTCTTCGTCCTCTTCCGCTGTTCGACGAGCCTTAGGCTTACCCGACACGATCACCACAAACTCACCCTTAGGATCATTCTTTGTGAAATGCTCGATCAATTCGGCAAGCGTACCGCGCACGGTCTGCTCAAATTTCTTGGTTATCTCGCGCGACACTGATGCCTCGCGCTCCTCGCCCATCACCTCGGCAAGCTGTTGCAACAGCTTCACCACGCGGAAAGGCGACTCATAAAAGATCATTGTACGATCCTCCTCGGCCAGAGCCGCGATGCGCTTGTTGCGCCCCTTCTTCTGCGGTAGGAATCCCTCAAAGCAGAAACGATCGCACGGGAATCCACTCTGCACCAACGCAGGCACAAATGCCGTCGGACCAGGCAAAGTTTCAACTTCCAAACCCGCCTCGACACAGGTACGCACCAACAGGAAACCGGGATCCGAAATGCCCGGTGTGCCGGCGTCCGACACCAACGCTACATTGCGACCGCCCTCGATAGCCTCAGCAACCATTGCCGACGTTGCGTGTTCGTTAAACTTGTGGTGCGAGTACATTTTCTTCTCGATACCCAGATGCTTCAGCAACACCGATGTAGTGCGGGTATCCTCAGCCAAAATGTAATCAACCTCTTCCAACGTACGGATCGCACGCAGAGTTATATCTTCGAGATTGCCGATCGGAGTCGGCACTATAAACAATTTAGCCATACTCTTTTACAGCAATTTTCGGGTAATCAGATCCATCAACAGACGCGCACCATCGCTATTCGGATTCCAGCGATACTCAGACATATAGACCAGACACTCATTGAAATCGTCGAACAAATCCAACTGCTCGATAACTCGATCGTATACAGCACCATCGCCACCGAATAGATCGCGGATCAGAATAAAACGATCATTGATACCGATTGCATTGCGAAGACTATTCACTCGGTCGTTCTGCACCGTCTGTACTATTGGCTGGCTCGCCGCCACAGCCTCGGCCAATGTCGTAGTACCAACACCAATCACCTCACCCAAGATCTGCGGCTGGTTCTCGTTTTGTGCCGCTGCAAGACGCTCAGCCACCGACACTGCCAAGGTTGCACTCTCGATCGGTCGCTCCTCCTTTTGAAGTTCAATCGACTCTTGCGCAGGTACCTCGTTCGTCGCAGGTGCGGGCTCGGCGGGAGCGACTACCTTTTCGGGTTTCTCAGCCTTCTCGATTTGAGATGCAGGAGCCGACTCACCATAGAGCGACATAATCACTCGGCGACTATTCGACGAACGAGGACGACGCACGACCTCCATATCAAACAGCGACGCCTGCTTCGACGCAGCTTTCTCCTCTTCAACTTCGGGAACTTTCTCCTCCTCGACAGCAGGAGCACTCTCTGCATCAACAGCGGGTGTTTCTTCCTCAACGGCGGGAGTTTTCTCGACTACAGGGGCAACTTCTTCCTCAACCACGGGAGCGACCTCAACTTCAGGAGTGCTCTCCTCAATCGGAGCGGTTTCCTCTTCAATTATCGGCTCTTCCTCGGGCTCGGTGGGTTGTTCCTCCTCTATCAAAACAGGCTCTTTTTCGATTTCAGGTTCGGGCTCGATCTCCTCTTCGATCTCCGGCTCAGCTTCAACCTCAGGCACAGCCTCAACCTCTACTTCGTGCAGTTCAACAATCTCCGCCGCAGGCTCCTCGACCTCCTCAGTCGGTTCAGCCTCATCATCGAACGATCCGCCAAATATATCCGACAAGTCGATAACCTCAGCTACCGGGTCCTCCTCGGTCGGCTCCGCAATCGACTCCTCAGCGAGCGAGGGTATTTCCTCAACCTTAGCCACTTCGGTAGTAGCCAAAGCCGTATCAAATTTCACCGCCTCATACAGTTCAGCCAACAACGAAGCTGCGATATGTCGCTCAACAGCAGGCGCACCCGCTTGCTCGTCCCAACCTTCGACAATTGCTCCCAATCGAGCAACCAATATTTTAATATCCTTGATTTGCATACGCGTTTGAAAATAGATATTTTTAATCCTCAAAGTTAGTCAAAAATTTCTAAATCACCGCTATTCGCAGTGGCTTTTCGCGCATTTCGTGGCTAAAACTTTTGTCGATCGCGGGATTTACGCTATCTTTGCACCCAAAATCGAAGAATACTATGAGTTTAGTAGCAATTGTTGGACGCCCCAATGTGGGCAAAAGTACCCTCTTCAACCGTCTGGTCGGTATGCGCCAGGCGATCGTTGATGGCACCGCCGGCACAACACGCGACCGCCACTATGGTCGTTCGGATTGGGACGGCCGCGAATTCTCGGTGATCGACACAGGTGGTTACACCGTCGGCTCGGACGATATTTTCGAAGACGAGATTCGTCGTCAGGTTATGTTGGCTATCGATGAGGCCGACGTGATTCTGTTTATGGTTGAGGTTTCGACCGGTGTTACCGACCTCGATATGATGATGGCCGACATCCTACGCCGCACAACCAAGAAGGTGATCCTTGTCGTAAATAAAGTTGATAACTACGACCAGCAATATGGCGCAATGGAGTTCTATTCGCTCGGTTTGGGCGAGCCGATCACCATCTGCGCAATGAGCGGTAGCGGTACGGGCGAGATGATGGACGCCATTATCGAGGCTCTGCCCGAAGACGCTAAGGCTGAGGAGTTTGAGGATCTACCCCGCATTACGATCGTAGGTCGCCCGAACGTAGGTAAGTCGTCGATGACCAACGCTCTGTTGGGTGACGAGCGCAATATCGTGACCCCCATTGCAGGTACTACGCGCGACTCGATCCACACGCGCTACAATAAGTTCGGCATGGACTTCTATCTGGTCGACACCGCAGGTATGCGTAAGAAGGGTAAGGTAACCGAGGACTTGGAGTTCTATTCGGTTATGCGTTCGATCCGCGCTATCGAAAACTCAGACGTATGTATCCTGATGCTCGACGCCAAGCAGGGCATCGAGTCGCAGGACATCAATATTTTCAACCTCATCGTGCGCAACAAGAAGGGTTGCGTGGTGGTTGTCAACAAGTGGGATTTGATCGAAAAGGAGAGCAACACGATGAAGGAGTGGCGCGAATTCCTCGAAAAGAAGTTCGCTCCGTTCTCGGACCTGCCGATCATCTTCACCTCGGTAATCAACAAGCAGCGTATCTTGGAGGTTATGCAGCAGGCTATTCGCGTTTACAACTCGCGTCGTCGCCGCGTGCCGACATCGGAGTTCAACGAGTTCATTCTGCCGATCATCGAGGAGACTCCGCCCCCCTCGACCAAGGGTAAGTACATTCGCATCAAGTATGCGATGCAGCTCCCCTCACCCACTCCAGCATTTGCGTTCTTTGTCAATCTGCCGCAGTACATCAAGGAGCCGTACCGTCGATTCCTCGAGAATAAGATCCGCAGCCATTGGGATTTCTCGGGTGTACCGATGCAGATCTATTTCCGACAAAAGTAGCGATCCGATCGCTCACTATAAACCACGAGCCGCGCAACATAAATGCGCGGCTCGTTGCATTTTCGACCCTGCTAATAAAAAAGGGCGGATCGCTACTCATTCGATCCGCCCATAAAATGCGACAGCATAATGTAATCTCCCTTTACAAACCTCTCCCCTGAAAAGTTTCACACAAAATTAATTGTGCGACACCATCGCATAGAAGACCCCTATCTTCCAATTACAAAAATAATATATCCGAAAATAAAATACAAAGTTTTAGCCACAAAATCAGTGGTAAATATTGCTAAATTTCGCATATTTTACCCTTTCAGCTATCACGGCAATGGTCTTTATGCGATATTTCCTGCTATTTACTTTTGTCGGCTATTGTTGCGCAGACAGAGATCGGCCAACGCAATAGAGGCCGCCGCCTCAACCACAACCGCTGCACGAAGTGCAATGCAAGCATCGTGACGACCGCGAATCTGCAACTCCGCCACCTCGCCTCGCTCAAAATCATAGGTCATCTGCGGACGCGAAATGCTCGGTGTAGGTTTCACCGCAACGCGCACAACGATCGGATTGCCGTTAGCGATACCGCCATTCACACCACCGTCATTATTCGTTGCTGTCTGACCTTCTGCATTAGTTATCAGGTCGTTATTCTCCGAGCCGCGACGTTTTGCAACCTCCACGCCTGCGCCAAACTCGACCGCCTTAACCGCCGGCACCGAGAACAGCAGATGAGCCATCACGCTCTCCACCGAGTCGAAGAACGGCTCGCCAATGCCCGCACCTGCGCCCTCGATTCGGCATTCGATCACACCTCCGACCGAATCGCCATCGCGCATTGCAGTCTCGATTACCTCATCGAAATGGCTCTCATCGGCACAGCCACCAATCTCAGCGATACGCGTCGTGAACTGCACCTTATCGGTCAGCACTCGCTTTGCCACAACACCCGCAGCAACCATACCGAGCGTCAAGCGTCCCGAAAAATGGCCACCACCGCGCGGATCATTGCAACCATCAAACTTACGCTGCGCAACCAAATCGGCGTGCGACGGACGCGGCTGACGCACCAGATTCGAGTAGTCACCCGAGCGAGTATTCGCATTCTCGAACAGCACGGTCAGCGGCGCACCCGTAGTACGTCCCTCATACACACCCGACACGATTAGTGGCTGATCGGCCTCGTGGCGCGGCGTTGTACCGCGTCGTCCACTTGCGCGACGAGCCAAATCGACAGCGAAATCCTCCGCCGACAAAGCAATTCCCGCAGGAACGCCATCGACACTCACGCCAACACTCGCACCGTGCGACTCACCCCAAATCGTTACTCGAAATATGGTACCAAAGCTGTTCATACTTATCTTAATATATAGTGGAGGTGCTTTGCGTGAACCTCCACTCTCGGTTGTTTCTAATACTTCATTGCTATGCCGGTGTAGCTCTGCGGAGTGAGGGCACGAAGCTCCTCCTTCACACTCTCGGCTACATCAAGCGTCTCAATGAACTCGCGCATCGTCTGCTCGGTCACCTGCGAATTGGTACGAGTCAGCGCCTTCAATGCCTCGTAAGGCGACGGATACTCCTCACGACGCAGAATCGTCTGGATACCCTCGGCTACAACAGCCCAATTGTCCTCCAAATCCTGATCAATAGCTGCGCGGTTGATGAGCAACTTGTTCAGACCCTTCATAATCGAACGGAAAGCGATCATCGAGTGAGCCATAGGTACACCCACGTTACGCAATACGGTCGAGTCGGTCAGGTCGCGCTGCAAACGCGATACGGGCAGCTTAGCCGACAAGTGCTCAAAAATCGCACCTGCGATACCCAAGTTACCCTCAGCATTCTCGAAGTCAATCGGGTTAACCTTGTGGGGCATAGCCGACGAGCCTACCTCGCCAGCCTTGATGCGCTGCTTGAAGTACTCCTCCGAAACGTAGGTCCAGATGTCGCGGCAGAGGTCGATCAGGATCGTACCAATGCGCTTCATAGCATCGAACATCGCTGCCAGGTTATCGTAGTGCTCGATCTGAGTCGTGAACTGCGAACGGCATAGACCCAACTTATTATTAACGAAATCGTTTGCAAATACAACCCAATCAATCTCAGGGTATGCAGCATTGTGAGCATTGAAGTTACCCGTTGCACCACCAAACTTAGCGGGTGCGGGCACAGCCTTCAACTGAGCGATCTGACGATCCAGACGCTCCACGAAGACCATCATCTCCTTACCCAGACGGGTGGGCGATGCAGGCTGACCGTGGGTGCGAGCCAACATCGGCACCTCGCGCCACTCGTCCGCCATAGCGTAGATACGGTCGCGCACCTCACCCAGCAGCGGCAGATAAGCCTCAGCAATTGCCTCAGCCAACGACAGCGGCGTAGCAGTGTTATTAACGTCCTGCGAGGTCAGACCGAAATGAACGAACTCCTTGTGATCTGACAGACCCAGCACGTCCATCTTCTCCTTGATCAGATACTCAACAGCCTTCACGTCGTGGTTGGTCGTGCGCTCGATCTCCTTAACACGCAGAGCGTCCTCGATCGAGAAATTGCGGTAGATATCGCGCAGCTGCTCGAACTTCGAGCGGTCGATCGATGCCAACTGAGGCAGAGGAATCTCGCACAAAGCGATATAGTATTCGATCTCGACGCGAACGCGATAGCGAATCAGCGCATATTCCGAAAAGTAGTTCTCCAAAGGCGACGATGCATCGCGGTAACGACCATCGACAGGCGAAATTGCAGTAATCTTACTGAGTTCCATAACTTATTGTTCGTTTGTAATGTTTAGCGGTTTTGAAAGTACAAATTTACGATAAAAAAGCGAGTAATAAAATTTAATCGAAAAAATATCGTTATATTTGCGAGTTGATTAATCATTAATTGTTACTGATAGTGGAATTTATTTACAGATTGGTGGATTCGTTCGTGGCATTCGTGCGACGCAACCCCATTTTGTGTTTGTTTATACTACTGTTGGCTCTGGCCTCGCCCTCGATGGTTGCCGGAGTCTTTAAGGTAATTTTGTATATCGTTATGTTTTTTATTCTGATAATGCTTTTGGGTGGCCTCTACCTGAGCTACCGCATCAATCGTTTGCGCCGTCAAGCCGAGGAGCAGATGCGTGGCGGCAACGGCACATACACTCGCTCGACATATCGCGGATATAGCAACCAACCCAAACAGCCACGCGAGGGCGAAGTAAGCGTACACCAGACCGAGCACAAAGAGAAAAAGATCAATAGCAACGTAGGTGATTACGTTGATTTTGAGGACGTAGGTCCTAAAAAATAGTCGTAGGAGAGCGCAAGTATGATTAAATTCTTTGATACACTCGGTCGCTACTGCCTCCTGATGAAGAAGGTCTTCTCGCGTCCCGAAAAATGGTCGATCTACCGCAAGCGAATTGTATTCGAGATGGATGCTCTGGGCTACAACTCGATCGGCATTGCGGCTATCATCTCGATTTTTATGGGAGCGGTGGTGACCTTGCAGATGGCCATCAACCTCGAATCCCCATTTATTCCCCGTTCGCTCATCGGTTATGCAACGCGCGAAACGATGATCTTGGAGTTCTCGTCGACAGTTGTAGCGCTGATTCTGGCAGGTAAAGTAGGCTCGAACATCGCCTCGGAGATCGGCACAATGCGCATCACCGAGCAGATTGATGCACTCGAAATTATGGGCATCAATTCGGCGAGCTATTTAATTATGCCTAAGATCGTTGCGACAATATTCTTCTTCCCCCTGCTGACCATTCTCAGTATGGTGATCGGAGTGTTCGGCGGTTGGGTTGTGGCCGGCTTTACGGGAATTATGATGCCCGACGACTACATCGAGGGTCTGTTCTACGCGTTTAGGCCGCTCTCGATTATCTACTCGCTAATCAAAGCCTCAGTATTCGCCTACCTGATTACCTCGATCTCGGGTTTCTTCGGCTACTACGCCCAGGGTAACTCGCTCGAAGTGGGTCGCGCATCGACCAAAGCCGTTGTGGTCAGTTCGATCGCAATTTTGGTATTCAACTTGATATTAACGCAAATCTTCCTTACCTAATGATACGCGGAGAGAACATTGTAAAGATATTCGACGGTCGTCGCGTGCTGGACGACGTTTCGGTGCTGTTCGATGCCGGTAAAACTAATCTGATCATCGGTCGAAGCGGATCGGGTAAGACCGTGTTGCTCAAAAGTTTGGTTGGGCTGCACGAGATTGACGAAGGCAACATCTACTTCGATGATCTGTGCTACACGAAGCTCGATTTCAACGCGCGCAAGGCAGTACGTAAGGACATCGGTATGATCTTTCAGGGCGGTGCGCTGCTCGACTCTTCGACCGTCGAGGATAACATTCGCCTGCCGCTCGATCTGTTCACCGAGCAGAGTTTCGAGGAGAAGATGGAGCGTGTGAATTTCTGCTTGAAGCGCGTGAACCTACCCAATGCTCATAAGCTCTACCCCGCCGAGTTGAGTGGCGGTATGATCAAGCGTGTGGCTATTGCGCGTGCTATCGTGCTCAACCCGAAATATCTCTTCTGCGATGAGCCTAACTCAGGCCTCGACCCGATGACCTCGATCGTGATCGACAACCTGATCAAGGAGATCACCGAGGAGTACAACATCACCACGATCGTCAATACGCACGATATGAACTCGGTGATGGAGATTGGCGAGAAGATTGTCTTCATTCACGAGGGTAAAAAATGGTGGGAAGGCACCAAGCACGATATCCTTCAAAGCGACAACCGCGAGCTGAACGATTTTGTTTTTGCGTCAGCTATGGCCAAGCGCGCAAAGGCTAATATGTAACGCACAACACGACACCTCGTTAAGCGACTGAGAAGCGCACAAAACGACGCTATGAGGACATTTTTTGGCTAAGTATAATTAAAAAAATTGAAAAATATTTGCATTTTCTTCGGACAATGTATATTTTTGCAGTTGTTAAAAAAATAACGGAAGTTTTTAACCTAAAATATATCAAAAAATTATGGCACAGATTAAGATTGGTATCAACGGTTTCGGACGTATCGGCCGTATGGTATTCCGCGCTGCTTGCTCGCAGACCGAGAAGTATGACATTGTAGGTATTAACGACCTCTGCCCCGTAGAGTACTTGGCATA
>JAFNVH010000075.1 GCA_017379895.1 Rikenellaceae bacterium
ATCCGTTTCTTCATCTTGCAGGCGCAGTATCGCTCGACGCTCGACTTCTCGAACGAGGCGTTGAAGGCTGCCGAGAAGGGTATGGATCGTCTGATGAAGGCCGTAGAAACCCTCTCGAAGATCAAGCCGTCGGGCGCATCGTCGGTTGATCCGAGCGACTTGGAGCGTCGTTGCGCCGAGGCTATGGCCGACGACCTGAACTCGCCGATGGTTATCTCGGCGCTGTTCGATTGGGTGCGCACGATCAACCAGCTGGCTGAGGGTCAGCAGACTATCACCGCGGAGGATTTGGAGCGTCTGCGTGCGATTGTCAAGCGTTATGTATTCGACATCTTGGGTCTGCGCGACGAGAAGTCGGCAGGTGCGTCGGGCAACGATATGGTGTCGCCGCTGGTTGAGATGTTACTCGAAATGCGTCAGCAGGCTAAGGCCGAGAAGAATTGGGCACTGTCGGATCATATCCGCAACCGCCTGACCGAGATTGGTATCCGTGTCAAGGACCGCAAGGACGGCTACGATTGGGAGATCGAGTAACTACAACAAAGATAAACGACAGCAATCCAAATGGTTAGCGACGAACAGATCAAATCACTCACTGAGCGTCTGACGACGTTGGCTCGATGTCTGAACATCGAGCAGCGCCGTATCGACCTTGCGAACGAGGAGGAGAAGACCCAGGAGCCGAACTTCTGGGACGACCCCGATCGTGCGCAGGAGCAACTGCGTAAAGTGGCTTCGATCAAGAGTTGGATCGAGGAGTACGACACGCTGGCAGGTGTGGTTGGTGACGTCGAGTTGGTGCCCGACTTCCTGCGCGAGGGCGTGATGGAGGAGGCCGAGGCCGAGGCGCTTTATGCCAACGCTATCGAAAAGACCGAATCGCTCGAATTGCGCAACATGCTTCAAGGCGAGGAGGATAAGATGGGCGCCATAATGGATATCAACGCAGGTGCCGGTGGTACCGAGGCGCTCGATTGGGCGTCAATGTTGCTGCGTATGTACACTCGTTGGGGCGAGGCGCACGGCTACAAAGTTCGTATTCAGGACTATCAGGCGGGCGACGAGGTAGGCGTCAAATCGTGCACCTTGGAGTTCGACGGTCCGATGGCCTACGGCTACCTGAAAAGCGAGAATGGCGTGCACCGTATGGTGCGACTGTCGCCCTTCAATGCCAACAACAAGCGCCAGACCACCTTTGCGTCGGTCTTTGTGTCGCCGGCGGTCGATGACACGATCGAGATCACGATCGAGAAAAGTCGCCTCTCGTGGGATACCTTCCGCAGTAGTGGTGCAGGCGGTCAGAATGTCAATAAGGTCGAATCGGGAGTGCGTCTGCGCTACCTCTACAAGGATCCCGATACGGGCGCCGAGGAGGAGATCCTGATCGAGAACACCGAGACGCGCGACCAGCCCAAGAACCGCGAGAACGCTCTGCGTATCCTGCGCTCGAAGCTCTACCAGCGCGAGCTGGATCGCCGTATGGCAACGCAGCAGGCGTTGGAGGCTACCAAGAAACGTATCGAGTGGGGCTCGCAGATTCGTTCGTATGTATTTGACGATCGCCGAGTTAAGGATCACCGCACGGGTTGCCAGACCTCGAATGTCGAGGCGGTAATGGATGGCGAGATCGATCAGTTCATCAAGTCATTCCTGATGCAGTTCGGCGCCGAGGCGTAGAGCTATAACCAATAAAAAAAGGTCGCACTTTCACAGTGCGACCTTTTTTATTTGCAAGGATTTGATTACTCCTCAACAGCCTCCTCGGTAGCCTCTGTCTCGATCGAGATGTCGGGCATAACCTCCAACAACTCAACCTCGAAGTAGAGAGCTGCGTTGGGACCGATCTCGGGGCTCATCTGCTGCGAACCGTAAGCCAAGTCGGGGTGTAACCACATCTTGATCTTACCACCCTGGCCGATCAACATAACACCCTCGCTCCAGCCCTTGATTACAGCGTTCAGGGGGAACTCAGCGGGCTCGCCACGATCGTACGACGAATCGAACTGCTCACCCTTCATATTCAGACCCTTGTAGTGAACCTTCACCTTGTCGGTAACGTTTACGGCGCGAACCTCAGCGTCACCCTCCTCTACGATCTGATAGAGCAGGCCGCTCTCGGTCTTCTGCCACTTCTTATCCTTCTCGATATTAGCCAAGAAATCCTCCGACTCCTTCAAGAAAGCCTTAGGTGCCTCAACCATAAACCAGTTCTGCATAATACGCATAGTAGCGCGCTCTGCATCCTGACCCTCGCCAAATGCGCTGGCGCCAGCCTTCACGTCGTCCATAGCCTGACCAAACCACTTAGTCTGTACGGGAACGCGAGCCTCCTCCAGACCGTTACCCTGGTCTACACCCAGAGCGTACGAGATAGAGTCGCGGTGAGCCTCCGAACGGAAAGCTACGCTATCGCGAGGCGACATAAAGTAGCTCTGCAGAATCTGACCTGCCTCCTCGGGAGTGAATGCATTCTTGCCACGAGCGAAGTCGTTGATACCCTTAACAACCTGGTCGCTATTAACATCCAAGTCGCCGAGGTTGTACTTAAGCATATATGCGATGTTCGAACCCAACGCATACGACAGCGAGTCAATCTCGCTCGAACCACCAATGGTGATCGACGAATCCTTCGACGAGCACGATACCATCAGCATAGCAGCTGCGGTGGCAATGATAACCAAAATTTTCTTCATATTGCTTTGATTTGTTTAATTAGTTTCGAGGGGACAAATGTAGTGTTTTTTTGTGAAAATGAACTACTTTTAACCTCAACTTAACGTTTTTTCTTCGATTTTATTGTTCCTTTTCCTCCTTTGTGGGGATAACTTCGACAACCTCCACTTCGAAACAGAGAGCCTCGTTAGCTCCGATCTTCTTGTTTCCTGTCGAGCCGTAGCCGAGTGTTGCGGGCATCCACAACTTGATCTTGCCTCCCTGACCGACCATCTTCAAACCCTCGCTCAGACCCTTAACCACCTGATTCAGAGCAAATGTTTCGGCCTCGTTATCGTCATACGTAGTTTCGAACTCTGCACCCTCCTTGGTTGTTGCTCGGTAGAGGATCTTCACCTGATCGGCGGGTTTGCTGGCACGGATCGTATCGCCCTGCTCCTCAATCAGGTATAGCAGACCGCTATCAGTGCTCTTCACTGCCGAGTTCTCACGCTGGACACGTGTAAGGAACTCCTCCGATGCCGCCTTCGTGCGACGAGGCTTCACGATGTTATGATATTGGCGATAAAAAGCGCCCGCCTGCTCCATATCCATCTTCTGAGTACCACTATAGGTATCGCGGATTGCGGCGCAGAGCATCTCCACGTCGAGTGTCGAATCGGTGTTATATTTGAGGTTGTAACCCACATTCAGACCGATCACGTAAGCCAGCGAGTCGGCCTCAGTTTTGAGCTCGCGGCCACCACCTGACGAACCGCACGAACTGAACATCACGGCCACAACAAGAGCCGCAAAAAACATTACATTCTTCATATCTTTTTTCGTTAATTTACTATCTATTCGTTTGCGAGGTGAGCGTTGCGCAGCACAGTTTGTAGAGCATACGCGCACCAACCATCTGGTCGATACAGCCCGTCGGCGAGGGGGCAACCTCCACCAGATCGAAACCGATGATGCGACGACCGCTCTCAACCACGCGCGAAATCAGGTATGCTGCCTCATTGAACGACAATCCACCAACAACAGGCGTTCCGGTCGAGGGGCAATATTCGATACCCAGCGCGTCAATATCAAAGCTGACATAGACCTCTGCTGGCAACGCCTCGACGATTGTCGTGCAGAGCTCAGCCCACGTTTTTCCCTCGAAACGGGCACGACTCAGCGTGCGATCGGTGAAGCTCACAACGCGCTCGTTGGCGTCGGCCAACTCCTGCTCAGCGTCGCAGAAATCGCGCACTCCGACCTGCACCAGACGCTCCATCTGGGGCACATCACGCAGCAGGTTGTACATAATCGAGGCGTGCGAGAATTCGAAACCCTCGTAGGCCTCGCGCAAATCGCGATGAGCATCGAAGTGCAACACTCCGAAACAGCTATATTGCTCGGCTACGGCACGCACCGCGCCATAGGGCGTCGAGTGGTCGCCACCCACTAGACCAACCAGTTTGCCCTGCTTGATCAGCGACGCAACCTTCTGATATACTTGGTCATTCATCTGCTCGCAAGCACCATTGATTGCTGCGAGTTGAGGAACAATACTCTCCGCATCGCAACCCTCTTCGAGGGCGTCGATCACATTCTTAGCCTGAGCGCGCCACACGCGGCTTTGCTCGCGCATCAATTCGTCGGGCGCAAGAGCCGCAATACCGCGACGCCACGCATCGGGATAATCTGCATCGTAGAGATCGAGCTGCGTCGAGGCTTCACGAATCGCCTCGGGGCCATCTGCTGTGCCGTCGCCATACGAAACAGTCACGTCCCACGGAGCCTCTACCAATACCAAATCAGCCTCATCAGCCGAGAACGGCAGGCCGTAATAGTTGCCATTTGCCACACCCACCCCATTGGGGTCGAAGAGTTTGTCCATAATTGCGAATTAAAGCGTTACTAACTCGCAAATATACGATTTTTTTACGTGGCATTGAAATTTTTTAGCAATTCGTGTAATAAAGCTCCATAGTTTCTCGTTTATTGAGTGCTTTGTACAAGAGTACGAGCAAAGATTTTTCATAATCAATAGATTAAAGTTGGGGCTTGGCCGGTCTTCGGATCGGTCAAGTTTTTTGTAACGCACCAACAAAAAAAAGAGCCACACATTGGTGGCTCAATATTCGACAGCAGACAAGAATTATCCTATAATAAGATACGTAGCGATCGAGCAAGCGGTCAGTACCAGACCCACAGCCGACTCATAGGGGATCAGGCGCAGACGCTCCTTGATGTTCATCTCGACAGCACCACCCGTAGCGTGGAAGAACGAGCCGTGAGGCAGGTGGTCGAGCACCGTCGCACCCACATTAACCAGTGCAGCGCCCCATACGGCCGAAATTCCCGACGCCAGAATGGTCGGAGCGAACGAGGCCGAGGCGATCGTTGCACCCGCTGTGGTCGAGGCAGTTGCGGCCGACATAATCGTGCCCGAGAGAGGTGCGAGCAGCAGTCGTGCCGACTCACCCTGTCCGAGTACCGAGATCAGCGCGTCGGTCAACGACGAAGCCTTGATAATACCCGCGATTGCGCCCGTGCTGACCAGCAGAACGGCCACAACCGACATCTTCTCCAAGCCGTAGCTGATACTCTCGGTGGTGCGTTTCCATTGGCGTGTAGTGCAGATTCCGACGATACCACCGACGGGAAGTGCGATCAGCGGGTCGATAGCGATACCCACCAGCGGGCGCATAGCCAGCAGAGCGATCACCACCAGCGGACCTGCGATCGACGCCCAGAACGAGGGCAGCGATTCGTCGTTTGTGTTCACTGCAGCCACCTCGGCGATCGGATTGCTATGGCGTTTCGACATCAGGGGGATAATCACGTAAACCGTTACGAACAAACCGATTACAGCGGGAATGATATTAGCCGCCATTACCGACGAAAGGGGTGCATCGAAGTTTTCGGCTGCGATGATCGTGTTGGGGTTGGGCGAGATGATGTTACCGCACTTGCCACCACCGACCATTGCCAGCAACATCGGGAATTTAGCCACGCCCATACGATCGGCAATGATAATTGCGATCGGGGCTACGGTGATCACCGCTACATCAATAAAGACGCCCACAGCCGTCAGCAACATCGTCGAGAGAGCCAACGCCAGAAAGACGTGGCGCGAACCGAGACGATTGACAATCGTGTGCGAGATCGAGGCCGCCGCGCCCGTTTTGATCAGCACACCCGACAGTACGCCCGCCGCGATGATACGCACGATAGCAGGAGTGATGTCCTTGATTCCGGTGATCATATTTGCTACCGTTCCGTCGAGTCCCATTCCGCCGAGCAAGCCACCGACAACGGCACCCAACAGTAGACTATATACAGGCGAGAACTTGCGGATAATCAATACGATAGCCACCGCGAGTCCGATGATTGCTCCAATTGCACTATTCATTGTTATTTAGTTTTTTAAGTGTTAGTAATCCGGCTATTTGTGCGGCTGTGCGGCGCACGTTCGCGATTGCCACCTCGCGCCGCATCGCCATTTCGAGCGCTACGGGACCCGCCACAATGGGCAGAACAGCCGCAAATCCGCTATGCTCCAACTCGTCGCAGACCTGCACCGCACCTCCAATGGCGATCGTGGGAATACCCTGCGCCGTCGCCTCGCGCAGCACGCCGCTGGGAGCTTTGCCCATCGTCGTCTGGCGATCGATGCGCCCCTCACCCGTGATGACAAGATCGCTGCCTGCAATTATCTTATCGAATTGCATTGCGTTGAGTACCATATCGATACCGCGCTCCAAACGCGCGCCGAGCAGAGCCTTGAAACCGCCACCCAGACCGCCTGCAGCACCCGCTCCTGCGATCTGATCAACCTGCACACCGTTGTAGCGCTCAATGGCGCGGGCATAGATGCGCAGACCCTGATCCAGACGCTCGACCATCGCCGCGTCGGCACCCTTCTGCGGCGCAAAGACGTATGCCGCACCTTCGGGACCATAGAGGGGGTTGGTAACATCGCACGCAACCACAAACTCGCACTCGCCGAGCTCCTTGCGGGCATTCGATGAGTCGATCTGCGCGATGCGCTCCAAGATCTCGCCACCACCCACGAGCTCGCGCCCCTCGGCATCGAGGAAGCGGAATCCCAACGCGCGCAGCATACCCGTACCGCCGTCGTTGGTTGCGCTGCCACCAATGCCGACCAGGAATTTGCGACAACCGCGCTCCATCGCGTGAGCAATCATCTCGCCCGTTCCGTAGGTCGAGGTGAGCAACGGGTTGCGCTCCTCGGGAGCAATCAGGGGCAGACCACTTGCTGCCGACATCTCCATAACGGCAGTTGTGCCGCCATCAATCACGCCATAGCGCGCCACGATCGGACGTCCGAGCGGATCGGCCACGCGCGCCTCGACATAGTCGCCATTGAGCGTCTCGACCAGCGCATCGACCGTACCCTCGCCACCGTCGGCGATCGATACCTTGCGCACTTGGCAGTTCGGAATGCGCTCGCGCCAGCCTGCCTCGAATGCGTCGGCCACCTCGCGCGACGAGAGCGAGCCCTTGAACGAATCGACAGCTATTGTAATACGTTTCATTTTCGATCAGAGAGTTAAGTTTCAATGCAAATATAACAATTTTTTCGCAATGCGAAGATTGTGCCTCGACGAATCGTGTGCAGATTTTTTGATTTTAGTAACAATATTGTTACCTTTGTATCTAATCAATCAACTCTAACAACTAAGCTACTGACGACTTATGAGTGAAAAATCGATCTATGGCGCAATGGACGCCGCAACAATAAAGCGTTTCAAACATTGGCAGTTGCGCACAATCATCGTATCGATGATCGGTTATGCCGTTTACTATTTCGTTCGCAAAAACTTCTCGCTGGCAATGCCCGGTCTGACGGCCGAATATGGCATTTCGAACACAAGTTTCGGTATCGTGATCGGTATCGGGTCGTTGGTTTACGGTCTTTCGCGTTTCGTCAATGGCTTTGTTGTCGATAAGATCAGTACCCGCGCGGTAATGGCGATCGGTCTGTTGCTTTGTGCTGCGGCGAATGTTGCATTTGGTTGCGGTTACGACCTGAGCTACGCAATAACGGGCGTGGCCGAGGGCCCGCAGGTGGTCAATATGCTGATTCTGCTGATGGGTATCACGATTATCCTGAACCAATATTTCCAGGGCCTGGGTTATCCTCCGTGCGCACGTATGTTGCCGCATTGGATTCACCCCTCGGAGCTGGCAACCAAGATGTCGATATGGAACACCTCGCACTCGATCGGTGCGGCTGCGGCTGTGGTGGTTTGCGGTTACATTATGGGGCATCTGGGTATGGACCTGAGTGCCAATGCCGAGGTCGTAGCTCGTATGGCTGAGAATATGGGTGTTTCGGCCGATGACGCCGAGGGTATGAAGCGTGTACTGCAATATGCTTCGCACTATGGCGCGTGGAAGTGGTGCTTCTGGATTCCTGCGGGCATTGCGGTGTTAGGCGCGGCGTGGCTGTTTGTAGGTCTGCGCGATACTCCCTCGTCGGTGGGTCTGCCCGAGCTGCCCGATACCGACACCGGCAAAGAGCAGGCGTCGATGGATAAGCGCAGCCGCAAGAAGTTCCTCTCGCATATGGTCTTCAAGAATCGTTGGATTTGGACGCTCTGTATTGCCAACGTATTTGTCTATATTATGCGTATGGGTATCCTCGATTGGGGCCCGAAATTCCTCACCGAGAGTCGCGGAATGAGTATCGTCAAGGCGGCGTGGAGTGTTGCGATTTTCGAGATCTTCGCAATCATCGGAACGATCTTCGCAGGCTGGGCAACGGATAAGATTTTCAAGAGCAAGGCACACCATATGTGTCTGGTATGTATGATTATGGCATCGATCTTTATGGTGATCTTCGTCGCCTTCCCGCAGATGCCGCCCGTGCTGTCGATCTTTGTGCTGGCAATGGGAGGATTCTTCATCTATGGTCCTCAGGCACTGATCGGTATCGCCTCGGCAAATCAGGCAACCAAAGAGGGCTCGGCAACGGCTAACGGTGTTGCGGGTGTATTTGGTTATGTCGGTTCGTTCTTCTCGGCACTTGGTGTGGGTATCCTGGCCGACGCTTATGGCTGGAATACGGTGTTCTATGTGATTGTAGCGGTCGGCGCGCTGGGTGCTATCGCCTTTGCTACGATGTGGAAAGCACCGCGCGATGGTTACGAACGAGCTAAAGAGATTAATTACGAGGAGGAGTAGCGATGAATAACTTTGATAAATATACTTCGCCATATACCGCATCGGAGCTCGCAGAGCGATTGCGCAAGATTCGCCACGTGGCGCTCGATATGGACGGCACGATCTATATGGGCTCGACGCTGTTCCCGTTTACAAAGGGATTTTTGCAGTCGTTGCGCGAAAATGGCATCGGCTATTCATTCCTGACTAACAACCCTTCGCGCAGCATTGCGGCCTACCTCTCGAAATTGGCAGCAATGGGCATTGAGGCTACGCGCGAGGAGATGTATACAACAGCAGTAGCGACGGTCGATTATATCCGCACGCACTATCCCGAGGCTCGCAACCTCTATCTGCTGGGTACGCCGAGTATGGTCGAGGAGTTTGTGGCAGCTGGTTTTCGCCCGACGGAGGATTCGGCAGAGGATCGCCCCGATGTGGTGGCCGTGGCGTTTGATATGACGTTAGATTATGCGCGTCTGTGCCGTGCAGCGTGGTGGGTATCGCAGGGTTTGCCCTACATCGCAACCAACCCTGATCGCGTCTGCCCGACCGACCAGCCGACGGTGCTAGTTGATTGCGGTTCGATCTGTAAGTGTATCGAACACGCAACGGGTCGCCAGCCCGATATCACGCTTGGCAAGCCCGATCCCAATATGTTGAGTGGTATTGTGGCGCGCCACGGTCTGCAACCTGATCAGATTGCGATGGTCGGTGATCGAATCTATACCGACGTGGCGATGGCACATAACGCTGGTGCGTTTGGAGTGCTGGTGTTGTCGGGCGAAACGACGCTCGATGTGGCTCGCGCAGCCGATCCTCAACCCGATCTGACGGCCCTCAATATCGAGCAGTTCGGTCGCCTGCTAATTAAGACACAAAAACAATAGGGGATATAACAAACAAAAAAACGGTTGTGAAATTCACAACCGTTTTTTAGTGGGAGTTGACGGATTCGAACCGCCGACCCTCTGCTTGTAAGGCAGATGCTCTGAACCAGCTGAGCTAAACTCCCTTTTGAACTCTGCATCGAGATCGTTTATCTCTCAAATGCGGTGCAAAGGTAAGGCATTTTTTTGAATCTGCAAATTTTTCGAGTAAAAAAATCAAAAAAATGCAATTTTTCTCGATTTTTCAGAAAAAAGCCTCTAAAATTCGAATTCCCCCCCGCCAAAATAGCAATCTTCGACCTCTCATAATAATCTGTCATTGATCTTCAGAATTTGAATTTTGAGCCAAATTATACTTATATTTGCACTATCATAACTTTTTTTCACGAAGTAACATAATATAAACCCAATTAATATGAAGCGCTTTTTCCTGCTCGCCTCCTTCGTGTGTGCAGCCCTTTTCACATCGTGTGAGAAGTACGACGATTCGGAACTTGTGAATCGCCTGAACGATTTCGAAACCCGACTGAAACAGTTGGAGGAGACCTGCAAACAGCTGAATACCAACATTTCATCGTTGCAGACAATCGTCAATGCCATTCAAAAGAATGATCAAATCACCGCTATTGCGCCTATTAGCAAAGACGGCAAGGATTTGGGTTATGTCATCACTTTCACCAGCGGTAAGACCATCACTATTTACCACGGTGCTG
>JAFNVH010000076.1 GCA_017379895.1 Rikenellaceae bacterium
GCTGCGCAGATTGCCGCATTAGAGAAGGAGTTTATGGAGACCTTCGAGACTTTCACCGTCATCTTGAGTTTGAGCAAGAAGTAAGAGAATAGTCTATACACAAAAATTGGTGCGTGTAGGGAACGATGTAGTCCCGTCACGCACCATTTTGTTTATACATATCGCATCAGCGAAAGATGCTCGATTTCAGAGCCGTACGTTCAAAACTGCTATACACATTTTACTCGTCGGGAAATGGATTTAACCACAACCTCCATGTAGTCTTCTATGTAGGATTTCACAATTTTCGTAAAAGCAAACACTGAAAATCAATCAGTTAAAAATTAAAAGACCTGTCCGAAAATGGTGTGGCCCTATTTTTATAGATCGCTGACGAGTGTTTCGAGCAGTTGCGGCATTCCGATGGCAGCTCGCTCGCGTATGTGAGTCAGCGGATTGCGTATCATCGCCACATCAGGCTGACCAGGATCAACCAGATAGATTGGCACTCCGCGTCGGGCATAATGCACCAACGATGCGGCAGGATAGACTGCCAACGACGTACCCACAACAACAAGAATATCAGCCTTTTCGACAATGCGGGTAGCGCGATCGAACATCGGAACGGCCTCGCCGAAAAAGACGATATGCGGACGCAGATACGACCCATCTTCGGCACGCGCGTCGAGATCCTGCTCCCAACCCTCGATCGGGTAGATCAGGTCGGGATTAGCCGTGCTTCGCAACTTCGTCAGTTCGCCGTGCAGGTGCGTTACGCGGGTCGAGCCGGCACGCTCGTGCAAATTATCGACATTCTGCGTAACAACCTCGACGTCAAAGTATTTCTCCAATTCGGCAATGGCGCGGTGAGCAGCGTTTGGCTCTTTCGAGAGCGTCTCGCGGCGGCGCAGATTGTAGAACTCGACGACCTTGGCGCGGTTGCGTGCGAGAGCCTCGGGCGTACAGACCTCCTCGATGCGGTAGTTGGCCCACAAACCGTCCGAATCGCGGAAAGTTGCAATTCCACTGTCAGCACTCACGCCTGCTCCTGTGAAGACTACAAGTCGTTTCATTTTTTCGAAATTTATAATAGCGGTATCAACTTTTCCAAGCCAATGCTATGCGAGCCCTTGACCAAGATCAGGGACCCTTCGATAGGCTCTGTTTCGAGCCTCTGGGCAACCTCCTCACGCGATGCGAAACAACTCACGCGCGGGTCGTCTGCAACGGCCGCTGCCGCCTGTCCGAAGTGCTTACCCACCAGCCATATACAATCGAAATCGCCCGCTACAACAAGTTCCACAATCGAGCTATGTTCTTCGGCCGACCACTCGCCCAATTCGAGCATATCGCCGAGGATGCAGGCACGCGGTTGTTCGCTGCGCTCCGAGAGGAAACTTTCGAGCGAAGCACGCATACTCGACGGGTTGGCATTGTAGCAATCGACGATCAGCGTATTGCGATCGGTGACGCTGCGTTGCGAGCGGTTGTTTGTCGGGGTATAGGTTGCAATCGCGTGGCGGATACGGCTCTCGTCAACATCGAAATAGCGACCAATCGACATCGCCGCAGCGATATTCTTCAAATTATAGTCGCCTTCCAGCTGATGTTCGACACCGTTCGAAGTCGCAAAAGCAAAGTACTCGACGGCCATATTTTTGCGCTCGGCAGCCATTGCCGACAGCACCTCGTCATCGGCCGGAACGAATGCACGTCCACCCGTCGAATAGAGGTAGTCGAACAACTCGCCCTTGCCACGACGAATACCCTCGACACCACCGAAACCCTCCAAGTGCGAACGGCCTATGTTGGTCAAAATACCATAGTTAGGCTTCGCAATCGAGGTCAGCAGAGCGATCTCACCACAAGCACTTGCGCCCATCTCTACGACGCCAAACTCGGTCGTATGATCCATCGCCAGCAGTGTCAGAGGCACGCCGATATGGTTGTTCAGGTTGCCGCGAGTGGCATAGACTTCGTACTTCTCGGCCAGCACACGCGATACCAGTTCCTTAGTCGTGGTCTTGCCGTTGCTACCCGCCACGGCGAGGATCGGAATACCCAACACCTCGCGGTGCTCGCGCGCCAAATCCTGCAAAGCGCAGAGCGTATCCTCGACCAAAAAGAGTCTTTCAGCCAACTCTTCGGGAGCCTGCTCGATAACCGTCGCGTCGTCCACAACGGCATACGCTGCGCCCTTGTTCAGCGCATCGACCACAAAGCGATTGCCGTCGAAACTTGCGCCGCGCAGGGCGATAAAAAGTGCTCCCTCGCTGATCGCGCGCGAATCGGTGGTTACGCCCGTTGAGTCGCGGAAAATATCATATAGAGCCGACATCGTTTTAGATATGTTTGTCGCCCTTACGGAAGCGAATTTCGTTAATGAAAGTCTTGATTATAGGCTCGTTAGATCGCGGACAGATCATCAGCACATCGGGCGTGTCGACCACGATGTAATCCTTCAACCCGTTGACTACGGCCAACTTGTCCTTGGGCATCGACAGCAGACAGCCCGTCGAGTCGAACGTAACAGCCTCTGATGAGCAGGCGTTACCCTCTTCGTCTTTGGGATAGTACTGGTAGAGCGAGCCCCAGGTGCCCATATCGCTCCAACCGAAGTCGCCAATATGAACATAGACATTCTCAGCTTTCTCCATTACGCCGTAGTCGATCGAGATCGCGCGGCACTCTGAGAACACACGCTCGATAGCTGCCTTTTCTCCCTCAGTACCAATATGTTCAGCTGCTTGTGCAAAGAGCGACGACAACTCGGGCAGGAACTGCTGCAATGCAGCACGGATCTGCTGAACGCTCCACACAAAGATACCCGAATTCCACAGAAACTCGCCACTCGCAAGGAACGTCTGCGCCATTTCGAGATTGGGCTTCTCAGTGAAGGTCTTGACCTTGGTGATCGCCTCGCGCGAGCTAACCTGAATATAACCGTAGCCCGTTTCGGGACGCGAGGGGCGCAAACCGATTGTCATCAGCGCATCGTTAACAGCGGCATAATCGACGCACTCGCGAGCCACGTTGATAAACTCCACCTCGTCCAAAATCAGGTGATCCGACGGTGTTACGATCATCATTGCCTCGGGATCCTCCTTAGCCAAACGCTCGGCGGCGTAGGCGATGCAAGGTGCGGTGTTGCGGCCGATCGGCTCACACATCACCTGGTCGGGGCGCAATTCGGGAATATGTTCAAGCACAAGCTCTTTGTATGCGCTATTGGTCATCACAAGGAAGTGTTCAGGCGGCACCAAACGGGCAAAACGCTCGTAAGTGTGTCGGATAAACGAACGCCCCGTACCCAGAATATCGAGGAACTGCTTGGGCATCGCCTGGCGGCTGAGGGGCCAAAAACGGGTACCTGCTCCGCCCGCCATAATGATGCAATAGATGTTTTTGTTCATATTTTCGTTTGTTTTGTTGTTCGATAAAAATCTGCATTTACGCTATAAACGCCGTTTTGAGGTGTGTTGGTATCCCGAAATTTCGCCCGAAATGGTCAATTTGGGGGCGAAAATCGCACGCCTGCGCGTTATATATTGTGTTGCATAGTACAAAGATAAAAAATTTTCCGTAACTTTGCCGCCCGAAACTTAAATATTTTTCACTCGACGAAGATGAAAGTACGCTACTTTACAATACCGAACCTTCTTACGCTCTCGAATCTGTTCTGCGGCGCGATGGCCGTCGTGGCAGCATTGGAGGGGAATCTGGTTCTCACGTTCTGGCTGGTGATGTTGTCAGCCGTGTGCGATTTTCTGGACGGATTCGCAGCGCGTCTGCTTAATCAATATTCAGCTCTCGGTGTGCAACTCGATTCGTTGGCCGATATGGTCAGCTTCGGTTTGGTACCCTCGGCGGTTGTTTTCTCGATCCTGCGCACTTTGGAGTTTGGTGGCGAGCACTCGGCGTGGTGCTACGTAGCTTTCATCATCGTTCTCTTCTCGGCTCTGCGCCTGGCTCGATTCAATATCGACGAGTCGCAGCACGAGGAGTTCCTCGGTTTGCCGACTCCCGCTTGCTCAATCTTTTTCGTGGCTACGGGCTGGATGTTCGATAAGGGCCTGCTGTCGCATACCGATGCCATTTGGTATGCGGTGGACGCCGTAGTGATGGCGACATTGCTGATTGTGCCCGTGAGAATGTTCTCGTTCAAATTTAAAAGTTTTGGTTGGCGAGGCAATGAATTGCGCTTCTCGTTCGTTATACTTGCAGCGGTGGCTTTCGCTATATGGCAGGTTAAGGTGGTGCCCACGGTGATTGTGGCATACGTTTTGGTTTCGATGGTGCGCCATCAGCTGATAAAGAAGTCAAAATCAAAAGAGTAGATTAAATCCGACAATGCGATCGAAATTGATTAACATATTACTTTTGGCGGCTGCGGCATTGCTGTGGCCTTCGGTCGTATTGGCTCAAAACAATACCAACGCTGCGGCTGAGTTGATGCGAGCACAGCGCGAGGGTCGTACTATGGGAATGGATCAAGCGGGTGCAAATCCCTTCGGTCAGCCGCAGTACGACGAGAATGGTGATCCGATTGAGGGTGATCAGGAGCAGCAGGATACGACCAAGAAGGAGCGAATCAAGAAACCGCTCGAATCTTACTTCTTCAGCGACTCGATCCGTGCGCTCAACAACTTCAAATGGAATATCGATCCATATGCCAACCGAGTGACTATCCAGCCGTTGGATACCATTTTGCGCGATTGGAGAATCGACTATTCGTTCCAGCAAAAGGGCGTGGGTGACCTCTATTTGGGTAATTTGGGCGGTGCGACGACGCCTCTCAACTACTTCGAACGCCCGCGTAATTTCAACTTCAAGATGGCCGATGCTTATGATGGCTATTTTATGAAGTTGGATAATATAGATTTCTACAATGCCAAGCACCCATTCACGCAGTTGTTCTACACTTCGGCGGGTCAGAAGAGTCGTCAGGAGGATAATTTCCGCGTAGTTCACTCGCAGAACATCAACCCCTCGACCAATATCAATGTCGATTATAAGAGTAGTGGTACGCGAGGTATTTATACGTGGCAGCGTGCGCGTGTGAAGGATCTTTCGGTGGCCTTTGCCCATACGGGACGTCGCTACTCGGTCCACGCAGGATATATTTACAATGCTGTCGATACGCGCGAGAATGGTGGCGTTGTGGGCGATTGGGCGATTGTTGATACGATGTTCGAGCTGACAACCAATGTGCCCGTCAAGTTGCAGGACGCACAGAATAAGATTCGCTACAATACATTCTACGTCGTGCAGTCGTTCGGTATTCCGCTGATCGGTCTGACCGAAGATGACTTCACGATGGGTGATCGTCCCGCAGTATTCATCGGCCACGCGCTTGAGTACAATCGTATCTATCGCAAATATACCGATACTCGTGCGGGAACGATCTATACCGATGAGCGCGATGGTACGGGAGGCTCGACCCAATATGAATACTATGAGAATTGGTTTATCGACCCCAACCAGTCTATCGATTCGACATTCGAGTCGCGAATCTCGAACCGCATCTTCGTGCAGATTCAGCCCTGGAACCGAGATGGTGTTGTGGGTGTGATCGATGCTGGTGTGGGTCTGGACAACCATCGCTACTATCAGCTTTCGCTCAACGACTATCTGACGGGCGAGCGCAAGGCGGTCAGCAAGACCAGCTACTACGCTTATGGCTCAATCGAGGGCCGCTTCAAGAAGTATTTCGATTGGGGTGGCAATGTGAAGTTCTATCCGTCGGGTTATCGCGGCGGAGATTTGGAAATTGGCGCAGATATTGCACTGCGTGCATTTATTAAGAATCGACCGATTACGCTCTCGGGACGATTCTCGAATGTGCTCCGCTCTCCTTCGTATTTTGAGGAGAACTATTTCTCAAACCACTATGCGTGGTTTACTCCTTTGAAAAAGGAGAATGAGGTCCGTTTTGAGGTTGCCCTCACGGCTCCGGACTATGCTCTGGAGGTGGGTGCTTGGTATGGTTTGGCCAGCGATAAGATCTTCATCGACTCGTTGTGCCGCATTAGCCAGAGCACCTCGTCGGTCAGCGTCACGGGTCTGTATGCTCGCAAGGATTTCCGCATTGGCGGACTCCATCTGGACAATAGGGTATTGTTGCAGTGGAGTACGGATCAGACGGTAATCCCAGTGCCCAAAGCAAGCGTCGTACTCTCGTATTACTACGAGTTCGACATCGTGAAAGATGTATTACGTATGCAGGCGGGATTGGAAGGTCGCTACAATACGAAGTATTATGCCTTCGGCTATAATCCTGCGCTTGCGTCGTTCTACAACCAACGCGAGGCGAAAGTCGGCAACTATCCGATGATCGACGCCTTTGTTTCAGCGAAGTGGAAACGTATGCGAATATTTTTGAAGATGCAACACGCCAACTATGATCTATTCGGCAAGCGTACCTACTTCTCTGCGCTTCACTATCCGCTCAACACGCGCGTACTGAAGCTGGGATTCTCGTGGGGTTTCTATGATTAGCGTGCTCGACAGCTTCGGAAGCTGCCCGCAAAATCAAAACTTATGATTAAAAAGACACTTTTAACAGTATCGTTTTTAACCGTTCTTACAATTTTTATTTCGACTGGTCGACTGCTGAATCCCTCGCGAGAGATTGTGCAGCAGGATAGTGGCCAGCAAATTTCGCCGCTGTTGCCTACCGATGAGACAGCATATCGCGGTTTTGCATTTGCCGAGAACCATATGCCTAAATCACGCAAATGGGATATGTCATATGGTGGCCATACAATCTCGACCTACGACAATATGATGCGTCGTGCAGCAGCCGAGTCGGGTCACGATTGGCGCTTGTTGAGTGCTATTGCATTCCACGAGTCGCGCTTCAATCCCGATGCAGTGTCGAAGATGGGGGCACTTGGTTTGATGCAGATTATGCCTCGTGTGGCAGAACAGTTCAATGTGCCGCAAGAGGAAGCTTTCGACCCCGAAACCAATATTCGTTTGGCGTCGAAATTGTTGAATAAGATTGACCGTTCGCTACGACTGTCGTCGTCGGCCACTGAAGAGGATCGCTTGTGCCTGATATTGGCCAGCTATGTGTGTGGTATCGGTCACGTGCGCGATGCGCAGCGCTTGGCTGCCAAGCACGACGAAGATCCCGAGAAGTGGGAGGTCGTATCGCGCTATCTCGAACTGAAAGGTCAGCCCGAGTATTATCAGGATCCGGTCGTACATTGCGGCCGCTTTACGGGCATAAAACAGACCTTGGCCTATGTGCGCAATGTGAAGTCGCACTATAACAAATACTGCGAATTGGCAGCTCTCTAATCGATTGAGAGGTTGTTTAGGCCTATTCTATTCAGAATTAAGAGCCACCTGCGAGTGGCTCTTTTTTTTGTTCAGTCGCAATGTTGACGCACTAGTTCTTCTACTATCTATAACGGAATAAATCCACAATACTAAAAATGCTCGGAGTACAAATTACGTCTATTTCAATTCATTGAGGAATCCGGCGAGCGTCGGCACAAGCGTCGGAGCAAGCGCAGTCGAACTGTTGATGTAGGTCATCATCTGCGCCTGCTGATCGAGCGATGCGCAGGGTTTCAGCACGTGGTTCATATCCTTGATAATCGCCAACTTAGCCGTAAAATTCGAGGTCGAGAGTTTTATCGCATCGTTCAGATTTATCTGGATGTCGGTCGTGCCCTGCACAACCAGCAACGGCACCTTCAACGCGCGAGCCTCCGCCGCAGGCTCATAACGCATCTGCGAGATCAGGAAGGGTTGCACACTCTCTCGAAACAACACCGCCAGCTCGGGCTTCACTTCGGCCACCTTGCGCCCCGCTTTCAACTCGTCGATAATGCGATAGCACTCGCTCTTGTAGGGTTCGGGTTGCGTCGCAAGTTGACGTCGCAGCGTAGCATCAATCGCCTCGCCAACACCCGCCAACGTAATCACTGCCGCCACCTGCTCGGTGCGTTTTGCCGCCACAAGCGCAATCAGGCCACCCTCACTATGTCCTGCGAGCACCACGCGGTCGAACCGCTCGTCGGCAACCAACAGATCGACCCAAGCCGCTGCATCTTCGATATAGGCATCGAAGGTCAGCTGCGACTCGTCAGTTCCCGCCGCTGCACTCGACGCAATACCGCGCTTGTCGTAGCGCAACGATGCGTAACCGTGCGCCGCAAGCGAGTCAGCCAACATCTTATAAGCGTTAGTCGATATACCCGCCACGCTGTTGCCGTTGCGGTCGGTCGGACCCGAACCTGCAATAATCAGCACCGCCGTGCGCGATGCATTCTCGGGCGCAACCAACGTGCCATAGATCTCGCCCGAGGCGGTTTGCAGGGTTATCGGAGTTTCGGCCGACGCCGCGAGAGTCGCGAAAGCCATTATTACTGCTATTAAGATTCGTTTCATACCGTAGGTTTTACACATTCACGCAACATTCTGTACATATGGGTATCGACCGACGAGATGACATACTTCTGTTTGTCGGTTTCGATCAGCAGAAGCTCGCGCATATCGGTGGCAAAGAGCTGATAGTTCCCAACTTCGCGGTGATAGTAGCGACCCGTATAGGCCCACAAACCGCCATTACCCACCGTGCGCATCGCGCGGCGCACTACCTTCGACTCGACGCGCTCGACACGAACTATATCTCCGAGCGAGATTGATACGGGCTTCATACGACGACCAATCGTCAATGTATTTCTGTCGATCATCAGTGTTTGAGGCGCTTGCAGCCACGTCACCACCATCAAGGGCACAAAGATCAACGACAGCACCACAAGTGGCAACCAACCCGCATCTTCGAAGAAGTAGAGAAACACGCCAACAAACAGTATTGTCAGCATTGTTGCTATCGTCGATAACCAAACACCCGCCGAGCGTTTCATCAGCACAATATACATATTTGCAGCCATAATTTACAGATTTTTCATTTTGTTACGACGCACCTGAGCGCGGTAATTCTGAATCTCATACACCGAGCGGTTGCGCACCCTGCGCCACAAGTAGTGGAAGAAGAACATCAACGCAAACGATATACCCGCAAAAGTCAGCAGCTGGTACTGCGCCGTCGGATCATCGGTACCTTTCAACAAATTGTAGCAGGGCATAACCACCCAAATCACACCCATAATGGCGCAAGCACCCACCGCAACCTCGTAGCGACGACGCGGAGCACGACGGAACCAACGCCACAACAAGTGCCCAATGAAGAGAGCGAGAGTTACCCAAGTCCAGATATCGAACGCCAACTCATATTGCGCATAAA
>JAFNVH010000077.1 GCA_017379895.1 Rikenellaceae bacterium
GTGCGCTCCATAGGCAGTGCCCAGCCGGCACCCTCCTTGTAGCCCTCAACCCACCAACCGTCGAGAACCGAGAACTGCATTACACCGTTCATTACGCACTTCTCACCGCTGGTACCCGACGCCTCCAAAGGACGGGTCGGAGTATTCAGCCATACGTCAACACCCTGAACCATCTTGCGAGCCAACTCCATATCGTAGTTCTGCAAGAAGAGGATCTTACCTACAAACTGGGGCATTGCCGATACCTCAACGATGCGCTTGATCAGATCCTGACCGGGCTTATCATTCGGGTGAGCCTTACCAGCAAATACGAACTGTACGGGGCGCTCCTTATTGTTCACGATAGCGGCCAGACGGTCGAGGTTGGTGAACAACAAGTAAGCACGCTTATAGGTAGCAAAACGACGTGCGAAACCGATAGTCAGTACATCGGGTTTCAGGCCCTCAACGATGCGTACCATCTGACGGGGCGAATCCAAACGTACCTGCTTAGGATCACTAACGCGCTTGCGGATGTGGTCGATCAAACGACGCTTCAGGAACATACGCTCCTCCCAGAGCTCCTTGTCATCGATCTGCTGAACTTTCTGCCAAGCGGGAATATCGTACGAATGACCCGAGAAGCCATCGTTGAAGTAACGCGAGTACAGACGGCGCAGGTTCGATGCGGTCCAAGTCGGGAAGTGAACACCATTGGTTACGTAGCCAATGTGCAGCTCATCCTTGAAGTAACCCGGCCACATATTGCCCAGAATATCCTTGCTCACCTCACCGTGCAACCACGATACACCGTTCACCTCCTGCGAGAGGTTGCAAGCCAGAACGCTCATCGAGAACTTCTCGTTAGGATCGTTCGGGTTAGTCTTACCGAGGTTGATGAACTGATCCCAAGTGATACCCAGAACATCGGGATAGTGCGACATATACTGACGAATCATCGATTCGGGGAATGCATCGTGACCTGCAGGTACGGGGGTGTGAGTCGTAAACAACGACGACGAACGTACAACCTCCATAGCCTCGCTGAACGAGAGCTTCTTGCGGCCTACCATATCGCGGATACGCTCAATGCCGATGAATGCAGCGTGACCCTCGTTGCAGTGGTAAACCTCCTGCTTGATGCCCAGCTGGCGCAATGCGCGGATACCACCGATACCGAGCAGGATCTCCTGCTTCAGACGGTTCTCCCAATCGCCACCGTAGAGGTAGTGAGTGATCGAACGGTCCTCATCGAGGTTCAGGTCGTGGTCGGTGTCGAGCAGGTAGAGATCGGTGCGACCTACTTCGCACTTCCAAACACGTGCAGTCAGCGTACGGCCCGGCAGAGCGATCTGAACGCTTACCCAGTTACCCTCCTCGTCACGAACTGCCGAGATAGGCAACTTGAAGAAGTTCTGAGCCTCGTAAGTAGCCTCCTGAGCACCCTGTGCCGACAGACGCTGAGTGAAGTAACCGTAGCGGTACAACAGACCAACTGCAACCATCGGAACGTTCTTGTCGCTGGCCTCTTTCAAGTAGTCACCAGCCAAGATACCCAGACCTCCCGAGTAGATCTTCAACGACGAGTGCAGACCGTACTCCATCGAGAAGTAAGCAACCTTTGCCGACTTGGGATCGGGCTTCTCGTTCATATACTCCTGGAACTGAGCATATACAGCATCCATCTTAGCGAGGAATGCCTCGTCCTGCTCCAACTCCTTGTAGCGAGCATAGCTTACCTTATCGAGCAACGAGATGGGGTTCTTGTCGCACTCAACCCACAGCTGATAGTCGATCTGCTCGAACAGCTCGCGAGCACCCAGAGTCCACGACCACCACAAGTTGCGCGACAGGATCTCCAATGCACGCAGACGCTCGGGCAGAGTCTTCTCGATCATCAGACGAGTCCAAGTGGGCTTCTGGCTAACCAGCTGCTGACGAACGAAGTTGATCTGCTCGTTGTAAGCGCCACCACCATCGAACATCACCTTGTTGGTACGCGATACCGAGTTCTCGATTGCCAATGCGTAAGCATCGTTATAGTACTTAATGAAATTCTCCCACAAAGCCATCTTAGCTACTGCTGCTGCACCCTTGCGCTCAGCGTTCACCGTGCGGGTGTCAGCACCTGCCAGACGTACGATAGCTGCTGCGATCTCGTCGATAACATACTGATCGTTGGTATCGGTGCGCTCGATTACGTTCACGCCCTTAACCTTGCCGTCGAGGCCCTTAACCCACATACCGAAACCTGCCAACGAGGTGGTAATGGTCGGAACCGAGAATGCGACGCTCTCCAGCGGAGTGTAACCCCACGGCTCGTAGTACGACGCGAATACGGTAGCGTCCATACCTACCAGCAACTCATAGTAGTGCTTATTGAAAATGCCGTCGTTACCGTTCAGGTAGCTCGGAACGAAGATAACCTTAACCTTGGGGTTCTCCGAAAGCAGTACGCTGCCATTCATTGCGCGTACAACGGGATCCCAATTCTGGTCAGCCAGATAGTGAGTGGTGTACTTGAATACGCCACCGTCGATTGCGTTCGACTTGTCAGCCAAGTGAGCCTGCAAATCCTTGCGAGGGCCGTTATTGCCAGCGGGAACGGTGATGTAAGCCAGCACGTCGCGCTTCAGCTCGTCAGCCTCAGCAACCTTCTTCAACGACTCAACGAACAGGTCAAGACCCTTGTTCTTGAACTCGTAGCGACCGCTGGTACCTACGATCAGGGGTTCCTTCTCGAACTTGGTGCCCAGGCAAGCCTCGGCAACCTCGATCATCTGCTTGCGAGCCTCCTTGCGCTTAACCTCGAACTCCTTGTCCTTCCATACGAAATCGTCCTCGAAACCGTTGGGAGTAACCATATCAACCTCACGACCAAGCAGATACTTGCACTCGCGAGCAGTGATGTCACTTACGGTCAGGAATGCGTCGTGGTATGCAGCAGCAACCTTCTCCAACGAATGCTTAGCCATTACGTTGAACTGGCGAGCCTTGTCGTCAGCGTTGAAACGCTCCAAATCGCCGTAGAGGGGGAAACCGTTACCAGCCAGGCAGCGACCCATTACGGTTGCGTGGGTGGTGAAGCACGATGCCACATAGGGCGAGTGCTTGCGCAGATACAGACCACCGCTCGAAGTCATCCACTCGTGGAAGTGAGCAACCACCTTATCGGTCGAGGTGCAGAAGTTATCTACGTAGCTTTCAATCACTTTACCCGCTGCATAACCGAACAGAACGGGCTCAATATAGTCCCACTGACCGCTGATCGAGTCAACGCGGTAGGTCTCCCAGAGCGACTTCAGGATCTCGTCCTTCTGGGGCAGCATCGACGAGAAATCAACCAGAACGGCGATGGGCGAACCCTTCACCTTCCAGCGGCCGATACGCACGCGGATACCATCATTATACAGTGTCTGACGCCAGGTCTTCAACAGATTAACGTCCTCCTCAAATTCGGGGCACACGCTTTCGCGATATACATCAGGGCCCAGCAAAATGTACTTGTCGCCGAGTTTCTCGGTCATAGTCAGCGCCTTGGTTGCAATCACGGTGTGGATACCACCAACCTTATTGCACACCTCCCAGCTCACTTCGAACAGGTAATCAGGAGCCAAAATTTCGTTGTTATTCATACTAATATTTATATTGTTAATTCTCAATAAACAATTTTTTGCCGCGCAAAAGTAATACTTTTAATCGTGGTTTCCAAATAGTAAAAAAATTTAATAACGATTTTCTTGCCAAAAAATCAAAACGTTAGATTCAATTCTGCGCCTCAACAAACAACTCGGCAATCACCGAATCGCTCACCAACCACCTCTCAGGGCACATTGCAATGCGATTCCCATCGCTCACAAGCACACCCGACGACACAAAACGCGCCGCCTCGGCAACAAAATATTCCATACGGTCGCGACCGAAATTTTCGGCCAAAGCCACCAGATCGACTCCCTCACGGCAGCGCAGAGCCGTCATTATCGTCTCGTTATAGCGATCTTCGGGGGTCAAATGCTCCATTTCGTAGCACGTGCCCGCATCGACACCCGCCAGATACTCCGCCACAGACGATACAGCCCACACTCTGTTCTGTCCATCGAACGAGTGCGCCGCAGGGCCAATACCCAAGTAGGGTTGCGACTGCCAATACGACGAATTATGGCGCGAGCGACGCCCCTCACGAGCGAAATTCGAGATTTCATAGTGGTCGTAGCCCGCTTCGATCAGCGTGCGATGCACTTCGAGGTATTGGCGTTCGCTCTCTTCCTCGGGCACAGGCGCGAGTTCGCCTCGCTCGGCCATACGTCCAAAGCGCGTATTAGGCTCAATAGTAAGATGATAGGCCGAAATATGCTCCACATCGAGAGCTACAGCCTGCGCCAGCGAGCGCGCAAGTGCATCGTTCGGGCCAAACGGAAGTCCATAAATCAGGTCGATAGTAATGTTGTCGAACCCCACCGCGCGAGCAGTTTCGACCGCACGAACGGCCGCCACTGCATCGTGGCGTCGGTTCATCGTGCGCAGTACCTCATCATCAAACGACTGAATGCCAATACTTAAACGATTGACGCCCACCGCGCGCAGAGCCTTCAAATACTCCTCGCTAAGGTCGTCTGGGTTGGCTTCGAGCGTCACCTCCTCCAAAGGCGAGCAGTCGAACATCTCTCGACACAGCTCAATGGCCCGCCCGATCCACTCGGCACTCGCCAACGAGGGCGTTCCGCCACCAAAATAGATCGTGTGCACCGCCTCGCCACGCAGAAAATCGCGACGTGCCACCACCTCGCGCTCCATAGCCGCCAGCGTCTGCTCCATCAGTCGCAGATCGGCATTCTTGTAGAAGTCGCAATAGGCGCAAATGCGTCGGCAAAATGGGATATGAAAATAGATTCCGGCCATCGGGCAACAAAGATAAGATTTTTTCGGTTTGCAACGCCCTCAGCCCACGAAAAAAATTACGAGTCTATACTTGAATATATATACGCGCGCGGGCACGCGAGAGCAACCACCCGAAATCGGGCTTTAAACTCCTCAAAATTGGTCTGCTACGCCACTCAGGTGCAAATTTTGAAAATAGTTGAATTATTTTATTGTTATTTTTTTCACACTTTGAGAATTTTTACTATCTTTGTGCCGTGAAAAAAGGGCTTTTTCGGAACGGTCATTGCACGCAGTCGGTGCAAGCATCAAACCCTGAACGCCTAACTCGCAAATTTTGAAGAGGTTTTAACAAAATAATACACTAATTAACAACTATGGCTAAAATTGATTTGAGCAAGTACGGAATCACCGACGTTGTCGAGATTCTGCACAACCCTTCGTATGAGACCCTCTTTGAGGAGGAGACCAAGGAAGGCCTGA
>JAFNVH010000009.1 GCA_017379895.1 Rikenellaceae bacterium
TGGCCGCGCTTCTGAGCGAATGCGAACTCGATCGACAAACCAACCAAGTACGACACAACGATCATAGGCAGCACCTTCAAGAAACCGAACCAGAAGCACTCCCACAAGCCAGCCTCTTGGCCGAGCGACAGGAAATGCTGGTAGCCGGTGTTGTACATACCGAACAGCAGTGCGGGAACCAATGCCAACACTACCATAATCATAGTACGCTTCATATCGTTACAGTCGCGAACGTGAGCGCCCTTCTGTGTCGTGGTGTTAGGCACGAACAAGAAGGTCTCAAAGCCCTCGAAGGTCGAGTGAAGCGCGCTGAGCTTACCGCCCTCTGAGAAGGTAGGCTTCAGCTTATCTACTAAATTTCTCAATGCCTTCATCTTAGTTCATCTCTTTAATCATCTGATTAATACCCTGACGGACGATCTCCTGCATCTCGATCTTCGAGGGATCAACGAACTCACACAGAGCCAAATCCTCCTCTACGATCTCGTAGATACCAAGATTCTCCATCTTGTCGATGTCACCTGCCAGAATAGCCTTGAGTAGATAGACGGGATAGATGTCCATAGGCAGGTACTTGTCGTACAGACCCGAAACAACGAACGGACGCTCGCCACCATTGAGGTTGGTATCCAGATCGTACTGCTTCTTGGGGCAGAGCCACGAGAAGTAAGCCTTCGACACCGAGAACTTGTTGAAGCGAGGCATAGCCCAGCCCAACAACTCGTACTTGTCACCCTCGGGGATCAGGGTTACCTGATTCGAGTAGAAGGTCAAGTAGCCGTCAGCTGCCACCTTGGTGCCTGTCAGAACGTTACCGCTGATTACGCGAACGCTGTCGCCTTCCTTCTGTGCCTTCACGCGGCCTGCGAGGATCGAATCCATTGCAGCACCTGCGATGAGGGTGTAGTACTGAGGAGCCTCAGCCTGCGAACCGCAGAGAACGATGGTCTTGGTCATATCAACCTTGCCAGTTGCGAACAGACGACCGATCATAGCTACGCCCTGAGCGCTTACAGTCCACACAACCTCGCCCTTGTTGATGGGATCGATGTGGTGGATCTGAACGCCAACGTTACCAGCGGGGTGGGGACCAGCGAACTCGTGAACCTCAACACCCTTCAAGCCCTCGAATACTTTGTTCTCAGCCTTAGCGTTGAGCGAGAGGTGAACCTTGCCAGCGGTCAGGCGTGCCAGCACGTCAAAACCCTTCTGGAGGTTAGCCTTGTCGTTAGCCAATACCACGTCGTTGTCGGCAGCCATAGGCGCCGAGTCGAAGCCCGATACGAAGATAGCCTTAGGCTGATCATCGGGGTTGGCGATAATGCCGTAAGGACGCTGAATGATCAGCGGCCACAAACCTGCTTCGAGCAGCAGTTTGGTCACATCGTCCTTCGAGGCCTTCTCGATTGCGGGGATGTTGAACTCCTTGAAGCTCTGGGTTGCGTCGGGCTGTACGGTTACATTGAGAACCTTACGCTTCTCACCGCGGTTAACGGCAGTAACGGTACCGCTGACGGGCGAGGTGAACAGCACGCGGCTATCGTTCTTCGAGAAGAACAGAGCGTCGCCAGCCTTAACCTGCTCGCCGACCTTAACCAAAAGCTTGGGAACAATTCCCTCGAAATCCAGAGGAGAAACTGCATACGAAGCCGCCATCGGAAGAGTGGTTACCTTCGCCTCAGCCTTGCCTTGGAGATTGATGTCGAGACCCTTTTTGATTTTAATGATTTTCGACATTTTGGTTAAAATTAGTTAATGTGAAAAATTATTGTTAGTTGAATTTTTTCGTTTGAGTGATCGTTTGGGATCGCTATATAATTCGCGCGCAAAAATACAAAATATTCCTTAATTGTGAAAATCCTAACAGCGCCTTTTTATGGTTTTCGCGGAAAATTTGTAAATTTGTCGTGAAA
This sequence comes from Rikenellaceae bacterium, assembly GCA_017379895.1. Lineage (GTDB taxonomy): Bacteria > Bacteroidota > Bacteroidia > Bacteroidales > Rikenellaceae > Alistipes. The sequence continues at coordinate 1,914 of JAFNVH010000009.1, forward strand.
AATTTTGAAAATGGCTTTCGAAACCGTTCCATACATCGATTTTCACACCCACCAGCGAGTAGGTGCGGGGCACGAAGTTCTCAATGTCGATGCGCTCGACGCGGCGGCTGTCGAACGAGCGTGCGAGGCGGGTTTACCCTTCTCGATTGGAGTGCATCCGTGGCGAGCCGATGCGACCGAAGAACAGTTGCGCGATGCTCATGCGCAGATTGAACGATGTGCGCAGACCGATGGCTTTGTAGCTATCGGAGAGTGTGGTCTGGATTGGGTGTCGAATGTGGCGCGTGAAACTCAAATGGCTGTATTCGAACGTCAGCTTGAACTTGCTAATTGCCTTTCGGTGCCTGTGGTGTTGCACTGCGTTCGTGCCTTTGAAGAGGTAATGAACGCATTGAAGCAGAGCAGTATGAAACGAGTTGTGTTTCATAGTTTTATAGGTTCGGCTCAACAGATCGAAAGGGTATCGCGCGAAGGCTATCTGTGCTCATTTTCGCCACGCAGCTTGGCGTCATCGCGTACGTGTGAGGCGATTCGAAGTGTCGCTTCGTCGGCTGTGCTTGTCGAGAGCGATGAGAGTGACGAGCCTATTTTGGCGGTTTACGAGCGTGTTGCCGAGTTGATAGACTGCTCGGTTGAGGAACTGCGACAAATTGTGTTTGATAATTATAAACGACTGATAGATAATGACTAATAATAGTTGGAAAGAGCGTACCGAATTGCTTTTGGGCAAAGAGAAGGCCGAACGATTGGCTCAGGCACACGTGCTTGTGGTCGGATTGGGTGGTGTCGGTGCCTACGCTGCCGAGATGGTGTGCCGCGCGGGAGTTCGTGAGATGACCATTGCTGATTCGGACGATGTTTCGGAGAGCAATATCAATCGCCAACTCGTGGCGCTACATTCGACCGTCGGGCGAGCTAAAAGCGATGTGCTGGCTGAGCGACTGCTTGATATCAATCCCGATATGCAACTGAATGTTGTTCAACGATATATCCGCGACGAGGAGACTGATCGTATTCTCGACGCTGCGCATTATGACTATATTGTCGATGCGATTGATACATTGTCGCCTAAGGCGGCGCTGATCAAAGGAGCTTTGGATCGTGGTATTCCTATCGTAAGCGCGATGGGTGCGGGAGCTAAGACCGATCCCACACGTATCGAGGTGGCCGATATCGGCAGTACGCACCATTGTCCATTGGCTCATATGTTGCGTAAACGCCTCCATAAAATGGGTATTCGAACGGGTTTTTATGCGGTCTTTTCGGCAGAGCCTATCCGCGAGGGCGCGATGATTTTGAGCGAAGAACGCAACAAAAAATCGAATACGGGAACAATCTCGTATATGCCAGCCGTGTTTGGTTGTGCGTGTGCTTCGGTTGTGGTGCGCGACCTGCTTGGTGAAATGAAATAATAACAAAAATATGAAACAGAAACTACTAACAATTTTACTATTGTTGGCTTTAACTAACGTAGTGGCTCAGCAACGAGATCACTATCGAGTAGCCTTTGATCCGGCGACTGTCCGCAACGAAAACGTGGCCGAAGGCGAGGTGATCAAGCGCTCGTTTAACGAGTCAAAGATCTATCCGATGACCTCGCGCGATTATTGGATCTATGTACCTGCGGCGTACGATGCGTCGAAGCCCGCTTGCCTGTTTGTTTGCCTGGACGGCGTGCAGTATAATGCGCCGACGGTTTTTGACAATCTGATTGCTACGGGACAGATGCCCGTGACGATTGGCGTGTTTGTCAATCCGGGTGTTGTGCGCGATGCCGAGGGTGGTGTGATTCGCTACAATCGCAGTAACGAATTTGACCGTACTGATGGTACGTTTGCGCGATTCCTGATTGAGGAGCTGCTGCCTGATGTTGAGCGACAAACGACTACTGACGGTCGCCCGATTCACCTTTCGACCGACCCGAACGATTGCGCAATTGCGGGATCGAGCAGTGGTGGTATCTGTGCGTTCACGGCAGCGTGGGCACGCCCCGATCGTTTTGGTCGAGTGTTCAGTGCAGTAGGTACTTACGTGTCGATGCGTGGCGGAAACGAGTATCAGGCCGTAATCCGCAAAACCGAGCCTAAACCCCTGCGAATTTTCTTGCAGGACGGCTTGTATGATGTTTGGAATGGCATTTTTGGTGATTGGTACGAGGCTAATATTTTGGTTGAGTCGGCACTGAATTTCAGCGGTTACGAGGTGGCTCATACGTGGGGTCGTGGTGGTCATAGCAACACTCACGCCAACCGAGTTTTCCCTGACGTAATGCGTTGGTTGTGGAAGGGTTGGCCACGTGCAGTTCAAGCGGGAAGGTCGCAGAACGATATGCTCTCTGCAATTCTGCCCGACGAGGGTGGCTGGACTCGCGTCGAGAGCGCAAAGGTTGCCGATATGATGTTCGTTTATGGCGATAAAATTGTATTTACCGACGACGATAAAGTGTGCGATGTGGAGGGTAATGAGGTGGCTCGTTTGAAGGCTAATGAGCGACTAATCGGAGCCGATGCAGAGGTGCTTTATTTGTCAAATGTAAAGAATGAAATTATCCGCCTTGCAGCTGGTCGTCGCACCAAAATTGCGACTGCTCAAAATAAGGTAGAACAACTGATTGCAACTGACAACCTGAATCGTTACTTTACGTTCGGAAATTCGGTGGTTAAGGTTGATGCAAAGGGCGCAATGACGGTTGTAAATGACGGCTTGAATTGCGGTGCGAGCCTTGCAATCTATCCCGATCATCGACTGCTGATTTGTAACGAACCGAACACTCGTTGGTTGTTGAGTTATGTTGTCGATGAGCAGGGTCAGCCTATGGCCGGTCAGCGTTTTTATTGGTTGCACAATACGACGGGCGACGATTCACAGCAGGTGGGGCAGATGACCTTTGATGAGAACGGAAATCTCTATGTTGCGACGGCTATGGGCGTGCAGATTTGCGACCAGAATGGTCGTGTGCGAGCTATTCTGCCGTTGCCTGATAGCGCACCGATTCGTTCGTTGGCATTTGTTGGAACGAAGCTCTATGTGGTGAATGAACGCGGTGAGGTTTATGTGCGCGAATTGAAGGTTGCAGGCGTTCAACCGTGGCAGACAGCGACTTCGCCTAAGAGTCAAGGTCAGGGTTGATAAATGCTTAAAACAATGAAAGATATGAAATCGAAAATAGTTTTCTTGGACGCATATACTTTGAGCAATGCCGACCTGTCGCGTGTACAGACGATGGGTGATTATAGCTCATATTATAATACTCAGGTTGACGAGATAATCGAGCGAGTTGGCGACGCCGAAATCGTGATTACAAATAAGGTGCCGTTCTCGCGCGAAACGATGAAGGCTCTGCCCAATCTGCGATTGATCTGCGTGGCGGCTACGGGTGTCAATATTATCGATCTCGAAGCGGCTGCCGAGCTGGGTATCGATGTGCGTAATGCTGCTGGTTATTCGACGGAGTCAGTAACCGAAACGACTATTGGCGCGGCATTGGCATTGTGCAGAAACATTGGTTATTACGACAATTATATCAAGTCAGGTCGCTACACGGCTGATGGTTTGATGTTTAACTTCGATCGTCCCACTCGACGCCTCTGCGGCAAGCGCTGGGGCGTGATCGGATTGGGTGCAATCGGACGTAATGTTGCGCGTGTGTCTGAGGCGCTTGGTTGCAAGGTGGTCTATGCGTCGACCTCGGGCGTAAAGCGTGAGGAAAAGTGGGAATGTGTATCGCTCGACGAGCTTTTGGCGACTTCTGATGTGGTTTCGATTCATTGTCCGCTGAACGCTGCAACGCGCAATTTGATAGGTAAAGCGCAACTTGATATAATGAAATCTGATGCGTTGTTAATCAATGTTGCTCGTGGCGGTATTATAGATGAAGAAGCGCTGGCAGAGGCGATCGATTCGGATAAGATTGGAGGTGCTGCACTTGATGTATTTGTACGCGAGCCGATCGAGGCTGATTCACCGCTGTTGAAGGTGAAAAATAGTGATCGCTTGTTGTTCTCGCCCCACAATGCGTGGTCGGCAGCCGAGTCGATCACGACGTTGGTTGGTTGCATCGAGCGCAATATCGAGGAGTATCTCGTTCGTCGATAGCGTCAGCAAAACTACGAAAACAGAACGCTGCCTCGACATCGAGGCGGCGTTTGTTGTGCTATCCGGAGTGTTTTAGTCGAACGACTGCATTCCCGATTGGGCAATCTGCATAATGCGATAGTATTGGTCGGGCGTTAGCTCCATAAAGAAGTAGTGGATCGGGTCGACACGCATACCGTTGTAGCGCACCTCATAGTGGAGGTGTGGAGCGAGCGACAGACCCGTATTGCCGCTCAGTGCAATGATATCGCCGCGACGAACCGTTGTGCCGCGCTTGACATATATCTTGCTCAGGTGGCTGTACGATGTGGTATAGCCGTTGCCGTGATCGATCACAAGTGTCTGTCCCGATGCTGAGTTGCGCAGAGCGATCTCGCTTACTCGACCGTCGGCCGTGGCGAATATTCGGGTGCCTTCGGGAACGGTGTAATCAACGCCTTGGTGTGATGCCAACGTCTTGAAGAAGGGGTGGATTCGCATACCGTATGAAGCAGTCAGCAACGTCAATTCGTCGTTGATAACAGGCTGTATTGCAGGAATATAGTTGCGCTCGTTGCCAATGTCGTCGATTCGGAATAACAACTTCCCGTATGACTTGGTGAGTGCTTCTATATTCTTCTCCATTGAGGAGATTCGATTGCTGAATGTGTGCGAGAGAACCTCGGTCGGTTTGTTGATGAGATTCTCGTAGCGCGCCCAGCTACTGATATTGCCGTCGCCCATAGTGTAGGGGTCGGCCTCGAACATAATATTGAATACATTCTTGTCGCGCTGAGCCACATTCTCGATCACTCTCGAGATCGAATCGTAGCGAGCGCTCAAAACCTCATACTCTTCACGCAGGCGGTCGGTTGAGTGCTTGGCGGCGTACTCGGTTGGAGTGTCGAAGAATAGCGAAAAGCCGAGATAGTAGCAGATGGCCAAACCGACCCAAACGAAAGTTTGGATCACTCCGCGCGAGATCTTCTGTCGCAATTGGCGACGGCGGCGCATCTTTTCGACACGTTCGGTGCGTGAGAGTGTTTTAGTCTGCTTCATAGGTTGTTTCGCGAGCTGAGCTGATGATGTCCTCAAACTCTTCGGTGCTCATATTCTTGTTAATGTAATTGATCGGATTCACGTGGTGGCCCATATACATCACCTCGTAGTGGAGATGCGGGCCGGTCGAAATGCCCGTGTTGCCGAGGTCGGCAATACGCTGTCCTCGCATAATCTTGTCGCCCTCCTTCACCCAAACTTTGTCCAAATGGGCATAACGGGTTTGGTAGCCAAACTCGTGGTCGATAACGATCTGTGTTCCGTAGCCGCGACGTGAACGGGTGATCTCAACCTCCTTAACCGTGCCATTTCCCGTAGCATAGACCGGATCGCCGATGCGTCCGCCGAGGTCGATACCCTTGTGCGGGCGCCAGATGTGCAGTTTGGGATGAAAACGCATGCCGTACGCGCCGATGTGACCTTTGAGTAATTTCTTGTCAATGGGCATAATAGCGGGCACAGCCAGTGACATATTCTCTTTGTTCTTGGCCAGAATCTGCAACTCGTCCATTGAGCGTGATTCGAGATAGGTTTTGCGCGTCAATTCGTCGAGCTTGATCCACGTTGATGTCATCAGCGTCGAGTAGTCATCGCCGCGCAACGAGGCGTATTTCGAATCGGGATAAGGTGCATAGATGCCGTCAATCGAGAGCGTGTCGGCGGCGAACAGCGTGCGATAGACGCGGTTGTCGCGGTGCTTGATCTCGTTGAGTTGATTCATCGAAGCGTCAATCTTACTCTGCAAGATACGATACTTGATGACAAGTTCGTTATTCTCGCGATGAATGCGGTAGAGCTTGGGCGTGTAGAAGAAGTAGGAGAAGATTGCGTTGAAGATCGAGGCGAGGATAAATGCAACCAAGATTTTGCGCAAAAGACGATAGTACCGCAACTTAAAAGGGGCGGTTACTACCTCATAAGTGAGGGTTTGCGGGTTGAATTTATACTCTTTTTTCTCCATATCGTTAAAAAACGCTCTGCATTTTGGGCAAAATTACAGCAAAATGTGTAACTTTGCAAGTTCTCGCGTGTAATAAACGAACGCGCGCGACAAAATATTACGTGATTTGATGATAAATAAACACTAAAAATAGACAATGGAAAGCAA
>JAFNVH010000078.1 GCA_017379895.1 Rikenellaceae bacterium
ATTGCTCTCGTACTGCGGAGTCAATAGCGTTGAAGAAATCCTCTATGCGGTTACTCACTCCAAGTTGCTCTTTTATCTGAGCTGCGCTTTCGAGTCTAATTTCAAATCGAGTCTTGCCATAAAAATAATTCATAATCTCGTTGCGATTGGTTAAGCTATCAACAAATTTCCGACTTTGCGATAGGAGTTCTTTATACTTATTATAAATATATATCTGCTCCTTGCCATATACAACATCCTTGGTGAAGGTAATGCCTTTATGGTCATAATGTTCCCACTTAAATCGTCTGTAATTACTCACATTTTGGTTGAGTGAGTTTAGTACATCATCCGTTAGCCGCAAATCGACATCTTTGGTAATATGTGCGTTGATTACCCATCCATTATTCAATACGCCATCAACATCAATAGTGCATACCCCAAGTCTATTAAGATTTTTGAGGCACTGGCGTATGGTGTACTTACTAATAAGTTCTGGATATCGTTCCAGTAGTATTTTTGAAGAGAACTCAATTTCGAGAGTTTGATGTATATAGTTGGTAGCAATATATACATTAAAAGGTATAGATGGGTTGTGTTTGGTGTTATACCATCTTCCAATTTCTATATTTTTAGTTGCACTGTTAGTTATATTAAAAGCAATTTTCTCTTCTAACAGATATTTATAATTGGTACGAATTTTAATAGTATCACATTGAATAAACATTTATTTAAGAATTAAACTTCATTATTTTTGAAAGGACAGAGGGGTTAATGCTACTACTTTCGTGTTCACTATCGTGAGCATTTCCCTACTTTGTTAATAGTGACGATGACGGGCTGTTATCTGTTGTCGTCATTATTATTTGGATTAAGGTAGTCATCCATCGATAAGCTATCGGGTTTGTTTTGTACGGTTCGCCAGTAGCGTAACATTGATTGACTTAAATGTTGCTTATGAATTTCAGATTTCGGCTTATTTTTTACCGATTGGCTTATTTTGGCTTTGACTTCGTCACTCAGCTGGCGATACTGTCGTTTGTAATTTTTCATATCTATATGTTTTTTTATAAAGTTATTCACACATAAATATTACGACAGTAACAAAAGTAAGTAAAGTAAAAATAAAAAAAATGCGTGGTATACTGAAAATTCTCGTAACAGACTGGTGTAAGGTTATCACGCCTACTACTTTGACCGTGTAAATAAGGCGGCTTACCGTTGCAAGCATAATGATTAGAGTGTGATAGGGATGGGGGATGTGGTCAAAATTCTTGAAGAAGGTGCTTTTCTAAGGTGTTAAAATTCGCAGTTAAAGTCATTTTTGGGAGCGATATAGTAGAAAATTTTAATAAAACTATTGACTTTTACTATGCGAAAGGGTAACTTTTAGTAAATGTTAAAACTACAATGACAGAAAGTATTTATGAAAAAGTTTACAATGAAGCACTAACAACGGCAATAGCAGATGCCGTATCAAAGGTCTTTGATAAGAAATTTGAAGAGTTGAAAGACAATATAGCAAGCCCGTATGTGAATGGTATTAAGGGACTGGCTGCGTACTTGGGAATTGGGGAAACCTTAGCGAATAAACTTCACAAAGACAAAGAAATTAAGAGTTCCCGATTTGGAAGAGAGATTTGGTTTCGCAAGAGCGACATTGATAAGTTTATGGCTAAGCACCAAGAATAGGATTGTATTATAGGCGAATTGTCCTTATCTTTGCTGACGATACGATTTTATTAACCTTAGGAGTATCAGGACTTGTGATAATCAAGAGTGAAAGGGGCGTAAAAAAGGGCGTAAAAAACAAGAACCCCCTCTACAAGTGCTTGTAGAAGGGTTTTTAGAGGTCTGAAGCGGATTCGAACCGCTGTAGCAGCTTTTGCAGAGCTGTGCCTAGCCACTCGGCCATCAGACCATTTGTTCGTTTTCGGAGTGCAAATATACAGCTATTTTTTCAATTTCCAAATAAAACGAGTAACTCTTTTGCATTTTTTCGAAATAATCGTGACAAACTGCCCGCACCACACCTATATTCAATATTTCGATATGTGTTTTTGATTCCAAAAATGTGTATTATCCCGTTTTTTTATTATTTTTGTAATGAAACTACATACATTGAATTATTATGACACGACTCAAAACTTTACTCACAGCAGTCGCTTTGCTCGCCTCGGGCGTGGCTTTGGCCTGCACAAACCTTATCGTTACGCGCGGCGCATCGACCGACGGATCGATCATCGTCAGCTATGCTGCCGATTCGCACCAACTCTATGGCGCACTATACAAGTACAACGCCCCCAAGAAGGGTTATCCCAAAGGCTCGTATATGCCTGTTTATGATTGGGATAGCGGCCGATATATGGGTCAGATCAAGCAGGTCGAGCGCACCTATTCGACCGTTAGCAATATGAACGAGCACTCGCTCGTCATCACCGAAACCACATTTGGCGGTCGCCCCGAATTAGAGGATTCGACCGGCATTATGGATTACGGCTCGCTGATCTACATCACCTTGCAGCGTGCAAAGACCGCACGTGAGGCTATCGACGTAATCGTTTCGCTCACAGAGGAGTACGGCTACGCATCGAGTGGCGAATCGTTCACCATTGCCGACACCAACGAGGTATGGATTATGGAGTTGATCGGCAAGGGTTGCAAGCTCAACGAGCGTGGCGACAATATTCACAAAGGTATCGTTTACGTGGCTCGCCGCGTGCCCGATGGTTACGTCAGCGCACACGCAAACCACTCGCGTATCTCGACCTTCCCAAAGAACGATCCAGAGAACTGCGTTTATGCTGACGACGTGATCTCGTTTGCTCGCGAGGCTGGTCTGTACGAGGGTTCGGACGAGGATTTTAGCTTCTGCGACACCTACGCTCCCGCCGATTTTATGGCGTTGCGCGGTTGCGAGGCTCGCGTTTGGAGCTTCTTCCGTATGGTTGCAGACGATATGGATCAGTACCTCGACTACGCAATGGGCCACAACCCCAAAAACCGTATGCCTCTGTGGGTTAAGCCCCGCGCGAAGGTATCGGCAAAGATGGTTTTCGACGCTATGCGCGACCACTACGAGAGCACCCCGATGGATATGACCAAGGATGTTGGCGCAGGCGGCAACGGCCTGCCTTATCGCTGGCGTCCGATGAGTTGGGAGGTTGACGGCGTTGAATACACCAACGAGCGCGCAATCGCAACTCAGCAGACAGGTTTCTGGCTTGTGGCTCAGACGCGTAATTGGCTACCAAATCCGATTGGCGGTGTTCTGTGGTTTGGCGTAGACGATGCATCGACATCGGCTTTGACACCCATTTACTGCTCGACAACCGAGGCTCCCGAGTGCTTGGCTGAGGGCAACGGCTCGATGATGGAATATTCGCCTACATCGGCATTCTGGCTGTTCAATCGCGTATCAAACTTCGCATACCTGCGCTACAATATGATTGGCGCGGAGATTCGCGGCAAGGTTGACGCTTGGGAGAACGCTCGCCTGGTAGAGCTGGCCGAGATTGACGCTCAGGCCGTGGCATTGTACAAGAAGAGCCCCAAGAAGGCGCAGGAGTTCATAACTCGTTATTCGACCGAGAAGGCACAGAAATTGTTTGCTGAGTGGTCGGCACTGGATCAGTATCTGTTGGTGAAGTATATCGACGGTAACGTGAAGCGCCAGAACGAGGGCGGCTCGTTCCAGGACAATGGCGAAGGTCGCTCGATTCCCGCAATGCCAATGTTCCCTGGTTATGACGAGAAGTGGAAGCGCGCAGTTGCCGAGGACGCTGGCGAGACACTTAAGGTAATCAAATAAAACTCATAGATAGAGAATGAAATACGACATTATAGTTATCGGTAGCGGCCCGGGTGGCTACGTGGCTGCCGTGCGTGCAGCTCAGGCTGGCAAGCGCACCGCAATCGTCGAGCGCGAAGCGCTGGGTGGAGTCTGCCTAAATTGGGGCTGTATCCCCACGAAGGCTCTTTTGAAGAGCGCGTCGGTGTTCCATTACGTTAAGAATGCTGCTACTTACGGTATCGACATCGAGGGCGAGGCGAAGGCCGACATCACAAAAATCGTGGCACGCAGTCGTGGCGTAGCCGAGACGATGAGCAAGGGTATCGACTTCCTGATGAAGAAGAACAAAATCGACGTTCTGCGCGGTCACGGCTCGATCGAGAACAAGGGCGTCGTAGCGGTCGAGAATGAGGAAGGTCGCACGCTCTACGAGGCTGATCACATCATCTTGGCGACGGGCGCACGTCCGCGTCAAATGCCCTTTATTCCCGTCGATGGAGAGAAGATCATCACCTCGCGTGATGCTTTGGTTGTCAAGGAGTTGCCCGAGTCAATCGTAGTAATCGGATCGGGTGCGATAGGTAGCGAGTTTGCATTCTTTTTCGCTCAGCTGGGCGTCAAGGTGACTATCGTCGAGTACCTGCCCAACCTTATGCCGCTCGAAGACGAGGAGGTGTCGAAGACAATGGAGCGTGCCTTCCGCAAGATGCGCGCAACGGTCTATACGGGCACAACCGTCAAGGCTGCACGTGTCAATGACGAGGGTCGTTGCGAGGTAGATATCGAGGGAAAGAAGGGCGCCGAGACTCTCGTTGCAGATATGGTTTTGGCGGCTGTCGGTATCAAAACCAACACCGAAAACATCGGTTTGGAGAAGGTTGGTATCGAGTTGGATCGCGACAAAATCAAGGTTGACGAGCACTACCAGACGGCTGTCGAGGGCATCTACGCCATTGGCGATTTGATCCCGACACCCGCGTTGGCACACGTCGCGTCAGCCGAGGCAATTCACTGTATTGATGCAATTTGCGGTCGCTCACCTCAACCCGTAGATTACTCAACTATTCCCTCGTGTGTTTACACCTCGCCCGAGGTTGCATCGGTCGGCCTTACCGAAAAGCAGGCGACCGATAAAGGTATCGAGTTGAAGGTTGGTCGATTCCAATTCACCGCATCGGGCAAGGCGGCTGCGGCAGGCGAGCGAGACGGTTTCGTCAAGCTGCTCTTCGACGCCGCGACCGACAAATTGATTGGTGCGCATTTCGTCGGAATGAACGTAACCGAGATGATCGCCGAGCCGACCGTAGCGAAAGCTTTGGGTGCAACGGCAGAGGTGCTGGCTCATACAATCCATCCGCACCCGACTATGAACGAGGCTGTAATGGAGGCCGCCGAGGCTGCATTGGGTCACGCAATTCACGGATAAGCGAGATCAAAAAATATTAGCAAAAACGCTCGATTTCTTTGAAAATCGGGCGTTTTTATTTGGTTTTCCAATAGTTTTTTTATCTTTGCAAAAATCAACCTTAATTACAAAAAAACTATGAAAACGACAACCAAACTTTTACTCGCCATTTTGATTGCAACTATGGCGGTTGGACAAGCGACGGCTGCCGAGAAAAAGAGAGATTCACGCAAAAAAAAACGAGAGCAGGCATTTCTGCTCGACACCGTTGGCCGAGAAACAATGACATTAGATGACGGCACGGTGATTTACGCCGCTTATTTTAAGGACAAAACGAAACACTCGATGGTGGACTACCGCACGTGGGTACAACAGAGGGCGAAGTATCCGAAAGGCAGTGCAGCCAAAGGAAAAGTACGAATCGATTTTGTAGTCGAAAAGGATGGAAGTGTGACCGTCGCCGATGTGCCATTCTCGGCTGATCCGGCACTAACTGAGGCTGTTATAGACGTATTGAATCGTTCACCCAAGTGGCACCCCGCAGTCAGCCTTGATGGCAAGGAGTTCTACAAAATAAGATACACTCTAAATCTGATGTTCCAATACTAACCGAAAAACAATCCGCCCGACCTCGAAAGAAGTCGGGCGGATTTACATTTAGACTGCCGAGCAGATTACTTCTTAAACCACTGAGCAGCCTTATCCTTTGCGTAGAAATAGTAAAAAGCAGCACCAATCATATAGGGTACCAAGATTACGATCAAAGCCATAACCAGCTTACCTACCATATCAAGATCCTTACGCTGAAAGATCTGAACTGCGAGAATGATCTGGATCACCAGACACACCAAACCAATAATCATTTCAATATAAATTTAGGGTTAAACAAATAGTTTCTATCTCGTTTTTCGTTCGAATACCTCGGGCGCATATTGCACATCGTTCAAAAACAGTCCCTGAGCAGGCGCCGAGCCTGACGAGCGCGACAAATCACGCGCAGCAACGATCTCGGCAAAGCCCTCGGGTGTAAGTTTTCCCGTACCGACATCGACCAGCGTTCCGACAATCGCACGCACCATATTACGCAGGAAGCGATCGGCCGCAATCGTGAATTCGAGCGTGCCGTCTTCGCCACGTTGCCAGCGAGCTTCGTAAATGTGACAGATATTGGTCGTATTGTTCGAATTGAGCTTTGCAAACGAGGTAAAATCCTCGAAATCAAACAATCGCGCTGCTGCCTCATTCATCGCCTCAACATTCAGCGCAGCGTAATATTGCCACGCATAGGCGCGAGTGAACGGGTTCTTGCGATTCTCAATTCGGTAACGATACTCACGACGCACCGCATCGAAACGGGCGTGCGCCTCGTCAGCCACCTGCGAAATGCTCATCACCGCAATATCGCGCGGCAAAATCGCATTCAGATGATATGCGAAACTCGACGTATCGGCAATCGGTTGCGCAGTGTCGAAATGAGCCACATAGTACGACGCGTGAACACCCGTATCGGTACGTCCCGCACCAACAATCTCGGTCGGGCAGCGCAAAAGGGTAGAGAGCCCCTGCTCAATGCTTTGCTGCACCGAGGGAGCTGTCTTCTGACGCTGCCAGCCGCAATAGGCCGTGCCGTCGTAACGCAACTCGATAAAGTATCGCATAAAATCGTTAAGCTTAACTTACAACATTAATAGCCAACAAATGTAATATAAAAATCTAAAACTATCAAAAAATATTTCATTTTCAGCGACGAAAATTGTATCTTTGTCGGTTGAGAGAGGCTTGAATCTAAATAGCTCAAACCACTCTGAAAACAAGCAATTTAACAGATAATTCGAAGTTTGAAAAATGAATAAACTGAAACAGATATTCGCCAACCGTTGGGTTAAATTCTCACTCGCCGTCATCATTTACACGCTTTGGTTCGTCGTTTGGACCGGAAATTTGTGGTGGCTGCTCGGCTTGATCGTCATTTTTGACGTCTACGTAACCAAGTTCGTAACCGGCCGTTTGAGCAAAATTAACGAACAATTCAAAGCCAAGAGTAAGTTCTATCGCACAATCGAGGAGTGGGTGAGCGCTATCATCTTTGCGACGGTTGTGGCGTCGGTGATTCACATCTTCATCTTCCAGATGTACGTTATTCCCTCGTCGTCGATGGAGGGCACACTGCTTGTTGGCGATTACCTCTACGTTAGCAAGGTTACCTACGGCCCGCAGATGCCCAACACGCCGATCTCGTTTCCGTTTGTTCACCACACTATGCCCTTCTCGGCAACGGGCGCAAAGTCATATTCAGAGGCCATCCAGCGACCCTATCACCGATTGAAGGGTCTGCGTTCGATCGAACGCGACGATGTGGTGGTATTCAACTTCCCCGCAGGCGACACCGTACTTTTGGAGCGTCAGGATAAGACCTACTACGACGTACTGCGTTACTATCAGCAGCAGTATGGACACACCGAGGGTCGCCGTCGTTTGGAGCAGGATTTCACGATCATAACCCGTCCCGTCGATAAGCGCGAGAACTACATCAAGCGCTGCGTAGCGATTGCAGGCGATACTCTCTCGATTGTCAATGGCGAGGTGTTTATCAATGGCGAGAAACAGCGCGAGATCCCCGAGAAGCAGCACCTCAACTTCGTCACTACAAATGCTCCGATCAACCTCTCGACATTCAAGAATATGGGCATTAGCGAGGTGTCGGGCGCAGGCCTCAACTACTCGATGCACCTGACCGAGGCCGAGGAGAAGGCTGTTGCCCAGATGCGCAAGGTGGTTGCAACAGAGCGCTACTATGATGATTTGCAGAATCTCGATTACTTCCCCAACGACTCGTCGTACACGTGGAATATTGACAATATGGGTCCGCTGTGGATTCCCGCCAAAGGGGCGACTATTACCCTCAACGAGCAGACGTGGCCTTTGTATCGTCGCGCTATCGAGGTTTATGAAGGTAATACTGTCGAGGAGCGCGATGGCGAGTATGTGATCAATGGCGAGCCCGCGACGGAATATACATTCAAGATGAATTACTACTTTATGATGGGCGACAACCGACACAACTCGGCAGACTCGCGCTTCTGGGGTTTCGTTCCCGAGGACCACATCGTAGGTAAGGCATCGTTCGTATGGCTCTCGCTCGACGCCGAGAAGAGTTTCCCAGCGAATATCCGTTGGAGCCGTATGTTCCGCAGTATCAACTAAACCTACGCACGAGCAATGGAAAACGATGTATATCGCACAATCGAGGCCGACGCCGAAGCTCTCTTCAAAGAGAAAAGCAGTAAGTTCCTCTGCTTTGCTTATCACGTGACGACGGAGGAGCAAATACGCGAGCGACTCGAAGTGCTTTACAAAAAATATTACGACGCCACGCACCATTGCTACGCCTGGCGACTCGGTCCGCGCGGCGAAACATTCCGCGCCAATGACGATGGCGAGCCCTCATCGACTGCCGGGAAACCGATTCTCGGACAGCTACTCTCGCACGAAATTACCGACTGTCTGATTGTCGTTGTGCGATATTTTGGCGGCACGAAATTGGGCGTTTCGGGACTGATCGAGGCCTACAAGACCTCAGCCGCCGAAGTGATTGCCGCGGCCGAAGTGGTCGAGCGCACGGTCGATGACCGCATCGAGGTGCGATTCTCATATATGGCGATGAACGAGGTGATGCGCGTCATCAAAGATATGCAACCCAAGATCGTCGAGCAGTGTTTCGACAATCTATGTACGATGACGCTCTCCATACGTCAAAGTCAAAGTGAACAACTGCTCACGCGCCTGTCGAAGGTCGAGGGCGCACAAGCCGAAATTGTGACAAACAACTAAAAACCAAACATAAGCTATGGCGAATAAGAGTCTTATTTCAATCACCGATCTCACCAAAGAAGAGATCATTCGCATTACCGAATTGGCTGCCTATTTCGAGGAGCACCCCTACGAGCCTCTGCTCAATGGTCGCGTGATCGCCTCGCTGTTTTTCGAACCTTCGACCCGCACACGACTCAGCTTTGAGAGTGCAATCAATCGCCTCGGTGCCCGCGTAATCGGTTTCTCCGATACGGCCAACACCAGCGTTTCGAAGGGCGAAACCTTCCACGACACCATTCAGGTGATCAGCAACTACTGCGATATGATCGTGATGCGCCACTCGTTGGAGGGTGCACCGCGCTACGCAAGCGAGTTCTCGAAGGTACCTATCGTCAATGCGGGCGACGGCGCCAACCAGCACCCCTCGCAGACGCTGCTCGACCTCTATTCGATCAAAAAGACGCAGGGTACGCTCGACGGCATCAACATTATGATGATCGGCGACTTGAAGTATGGTCGCACCGTACACTCGCTGTTGCAGGCTCTCTCGCACTTCAACACTAAGTTTACTTTCGTAGCTCCTCCCGAGTTGCGTATGCCCGAGGAGTACAAGCAGTTCCTGCGCGACAAGGGTCTGGAATTCACCGAAACAACCGAGATTGGCGACGCTATCAACGAAGCCGACATCGTCTATATGACCCGCGTGCAGCGCGAGCGTTTCACCGACCCGATGGAGTATGAGCGCGTGAAGAATGTCTACGTCTTGAAGAACTCGATGCTCGACAACACGAAGGATAATATGCGTATTCTGCATCCGCTGCCGCGTGTGGGCGAGATCGCTTACGATGTGGATCAGAACCCCAAGGCATACTACTTCAACCAGACCGAAAACGGCGTGTATACCCGTATGGCAATTATCAGTTATTTGTTAGGCGTTAAAAAGTAAAGAGAACTATGGTAAACGATAATAAGACACAAGAGGTTCGCGCCATTGAGAATGGCACGGTAATCGACCACATTCCGTCGGATCAGCTATTCAAGATTATCCACATTATGCAGCTCGATCGTGCACCGCAGCGCATCACGTTCGGTCTGAATCTCGAAAGCAAGCGTATGGGTACCAAAGCGATTATCAAGATTGCAGATCGCTACTGTCTGGATAAGGAGATCAACCGCATTGCGCTCTTTGCGCCGATGGCGATGGTCAACACTATCAAGGATTTCGAGGTTATCGAGAAGCGCAAGGTGACAGTTCCGGAGCGTATGGAGGGTTTTGTTCGTTGCGCTAATCCCAAGTGCATCACCAACAACGAGCCCGTGCGTACTGCCTTTGATGTACTGAACCACGACGGCAAGATTTCGTTACGTTGCCGCTACTGCGAGAAGGTAACCCCTCAGTCGCAGATGGAACTGATTAAATAAAACCGAATGACTGACGAAAAGCAACAGATTACGATTCGTGGAGCGAGAGTGCATAACCTTAAAAACATCTCGCTCACGATTCCGCATAACAAGTTAGTGGTAGTTACCGGACTCTCGGGGTCGGGTAAGTCCACTTTGGCCTTCGACACAATTTTTGCCGAGGGTCAGCGTCGTTATGTCGAGAGTCTGTCGGCTTATGCTCGTCAGTTTTTGGGTCGTATTGAGAAGCCCGATGTCGATATGATCTCGGGTATCGCACCCGCTATCGCTATTGAGCAAAAGGTTTCGACCAAAAATCCGCGCTCGACGGTCGGCACAACAACCGAAATTTACGACTACCTCAAACTACTGTTCGCTCGCATTGGACACACATTCTCGCCCATTTCGGGACGCGAAGTAGTTAGCTATCAGCCTGAACAAGTGGTCAATGAGGCTATTGAGCGCTGGTCGGGCAGTCGAGTGATGGTGGCCGCGCCGTTGGTACTTACCGAGGGGCAAGGCGTCATCGAGCAGCTTACGGTGCTGTTCGGCGAGGGTATTTTGCGAATCTATCGCAATGGGCAAACCTCACTTATTGAGGACATTATAAAAGATATTTCAAGCGATGAAACGGCCGATGGCATTTCAATAGTGGTGGATCGTGCCCGCCTGAGCGACGACGAGGAGCAGGGTAGTCGCCTGCGTGACGCCGTTGCGCGAGCCTACGAATTGGGTGGCGGCGTTTGTCGTATCATTGTGCTTGGCGATGAGCAGAACGAGGTAGTCGAATACTCATCGCGCCTCGAATTGGACGGAATAACCTTCGAGGAGCCTACCGAGCATCTTTTCAGTTTCAACAATCCGATAGGTGCCTGCCCGCGTTGTGAGGGGTATGGCAAGGTAGTCGGTATTGACGAGGATCTGGTCGTGCCCGACAAGAGCCGCTCGATTTTCGAGGATGCGATTGCGTGTTGGAAGGGACAGACGATGAAGTGGTGGAAGGAGCAGTTAGTCAATAACGCTTACAAATTCGACTTCCCGATTCATACACCATATCACGACCTTACACGCGAGCAGAAACAACTACTGTGGCGCGGTAACGAATTCTTCCACGGCTTGGACGAATTCTTCCAATATATTGACGGCGAGCGGTATAAGATTCAATTCCGAGTGATGAAGGCTCGCTATACGGGTAAAACACTATGCTCGGAGTGTGGCGGTAGCCGCCTGCGCCAAGAGGCTCTCTATGTGCGCGTTGGAGGTCGAACAATTGCCGATTTGGTAACGATGACAGTCGACGAGTTGGTCTATTTCTTCGCAACGATAGAGCTCGACGATTATGACAAGGCAACTTCGGAGCGCATTATGGTCGAGATTCGCAATCGCTTGCGCTATTTGACCGATGTTGGTTTGGGCTATTTGACACTCGACCGTCTATCGTCGACGCTGTCGGGTGGCGAGAGTCAGCGTATCAACCTCTCGACGTCGTTGGGCAGTTCGCTGGTCGGATCGCTCTATATTTTGGACGAGCCAAGCATCGGTCTGCACCCGCGCGATACGCACCGACTGATCGGTGTTTTGAAGCAGTTGCGCGATTTGGGCAACACGGTCATTGTGGTCGAGCACGAGGAGGAGGTTATTCGCGCGGCGGATTACATCGTCGATATCGGACCGCGAGCAGGTGAGTTAGGCGGTCGAGTGGTCTTCAACGGTCCTCTTGACAAATTGCTGAATGAGCCGAGCGAGAGCCTGACGGCGGATTACCTCACGGGACGTCGCTCGATAGCGGCACCGCAGTCGTTCCGCAGTGCGGGTGGTCACATCACGATTCGTGGCGCACGTGAGAACAATCTAAAAGGCATCGACGTAAAGATTCCGCTCGGTGTAATGACTTGTATTACAGGCGTTAGCGGCAGCGGCAAGTCGTCGTTTGTCAAGGGTATCCTATATCCCGCCCTGCGACGCCAGCTGACCGAAACAGGATTGAAACCCGGTGATTTCGAATCAATTGAAGGCGATTTGAGCCTGCTTTCGTCAGTCGAGCTGGTCGATCAGAATCCGATCGGCAAATCGTCGCGCTCGAATCCCGTTACATATATCAAAGCATACGACGAAATTCGCCGTCTATATGCCGACCAAGCCTATGCCAAGCACAACGGAATGGGGCCATCGCACTTCTCGTTCAACATCGCGGGCGGGCGTTGCGAGGAGTGCCAGGGCGATGGCGTGATCAAGGTGTCGATGCAGTTTATGGCCGACATCGAATTGAAGTGCGAGGCGTGTGGCGGACGACGTTTCAAAGATGACGTTTTGGAGGTACGCTGGCACGAGAAGTCTATCTACGATGTATTGGAGATGACCATCGACGAGGCGATCGAGTTCTTCGGTGCAGGCACTGAAAGCATCTGCCGACGCATCGTTGAGCGACTGCAACCATTGCAGGACGTCGGTTTAGGATATATCAAGCTCGGACAATCGTCATCTACGCTATCGGGCGGTGAGAGTCAGCGCGTTAAGTTGGCTTCGTATATGTTGCGCGAGAATAGCGCAGGACGAGTGATGTTTATCTTCGACGAGCCTACGACAGGCCTGCACTTCCACGACATCAATAAGCTACTCGCGGCGTTCGATGCACTAATCGAGCGCGGCCACTCGGTGGTAATCGTCGAGCATAATATGGACGTGATCAAGTGCGCCGATTGGGTGATTGATCTCGGACCAGAGGCAGGCGATCGTGGTGGCGAGATTGTATTCGAGGGCACACCGCGCGACCTGCAACAATGCGAAAGGAGTTACACGGGTCAATTCCTCACCAAACATTAACATTGATGGAGAAATTTTACACATATACGCTACCCAACGGAATTCGCGGTATTCATCGTGCCGTGCGCTCCGACGTAGCCTACTGCGCACTGATTATCAATGCAGGTACGCGCGACGAGCTTGGCGATGAGCACGGCTTGGCGCACTTCACCGAGCACGCGCTGTTCAAGGGCACAGAGCACCGTCGAGCATACCACATCAATTGCCGATTGGAGAATCTGGGTGGCGAATTGAACGCCTATACTACCAAGGAGGAGACAGCTATTCACGCCACCGTATTGCGTCGCGACATCGCAAAGGCGGCCGAATTGATTGCCGACATCGCGTTCCATTCGACCTTCCCTGAGAAAGAGTTGGTGCGCGAGCGCGAGGTAGTGGCCGACGAGATCAACTCGTACAAAGATTCGCCTGCCGATATGATCTACGACACGTTCGAGGATATGATCTTCGAGGGTTCGCAGCTGGGGCACAACATTTTAGGTCGTAAGACGGCGCTCAAACACTACAACACGGAGCGAATCAAGCGTTTTGTCACTCGCACACATACCACCGACCAAATGGTCTTTGCGACGGTGGGCAACATCTCGGATCGCCGCATACGCGAAATTGCCGAGCGATATTTTGCTCACGTACCTGCCTCGAATCGTTCGTTCGAGCGCATTGCTCCTGCTCCATTCGAGCCGTTCGAGAAGAGTGTCAGTAAACACTTACACCAAGCACATTGCATTATCGGCAATCGCGCCTATTCGCTCAATGACAAGCGCCGACTGCCGTTAGCACTGCTGATTAATACGTTGGGCGGCCCGTGTGCAAATTCGTTACTAAATATAGCTGTGCGCGAGCGTAATGGATTGACTTACAACATTGAAGCAACTTACACTCCATATACCGACACAGGTGCAACGAGCATCTATTTCAGTTCGGATCGTGACAAGATTGAGCGTTGCCGCGAGTTGGTGGCCGAGCAGATTGACACGCTATGCCGTGAATCGCTCACCGCGCGTCAATTAGCTATCGCCAAAAAGCAATATATGGGACAGATGGCCATAGCAATGGAGAGCCGCGAAGCATATATGCTCGGTAACGGCAAGAGTTTTTTGATTTACAACGAAATAGAGCCCGTCGAGAAGGTTTACGAGCGCATCAACGCCATCACGCGCGACCAGATCGCCGAGATCGCAAACGACATTTTCGGCAGGACCTCGACACTTATATATAAATAGGAATGGATCCATTAGAGAGATACATACACGAACTTTCGTCGCCCGAAGAGGCTCTGCTACACGAGCTCGATCGACAGACCAACCTGCGGATTATGCACCCGCGTATGATTTCTGGGCATATTCAGGGACGTTTGTTGCGTATGATTGTGCAGATATTGCGCCCGAAGTCGGTGCTCGAGATCGGCACCTTCACAGGCTACTCGGCGCTCAGCATGGCTGCAGGATTGGAAGCTGACGCAACGATCGACACCGTAGAGGTCGATGACGAATTGGAGCCGATGGCTCAGGAGTTCTTCGATCGCTCGGAGCACGGATCGAAAATCAAACTGCATATCGGCTCGGCCCTCGAAATTGCGCCTACGCTCGGCAAGCAGTTCGATCTGGTCTTCATCGACGGTGACAAGCGCGAATATCCCGCTTATTATCGAATGTTGATGGGTGACAATGGGGGAGAGCAGCTTGTTCACAGCGGGTCGATACTCTTGGCAGACAATATCTTATGGTATGGCAAAGTGGTCGAAAAGGTCGCTCACAACGACCATCAAACACAGGGCATATTGGAGTTCAACCGTATGGTGCGCGATGATGACCGCGTCGAAAGTTTTATCCTCCCGCTGCGCGATGGATTGAATATGATAAGAGTTAAATAAAATTATATCACTAACCAATTAAAAAACAAACAACTATGAAACTCAAATCGTTAATTTTGGCAGTTGCGGCTTTGGCATTTGTTGCTCAGGCACAGGCACAGCAGCACCCCAAGCGTGAGTTCCGCGGTGCGTGGATTCACACCGTTCATCAGAAGCAGTATGCTGCGATGACCTCGGAGCAGACTCAGGCCTACCTGATCAACATCGTCGACTCGCTCCAACTGGCAGGTATCAACGCTATTCTGTGGCAGATCCGCCCCTCGGCTGACGCTCTCTATCCTTCGGAGTTGGAGCCTTGGAGCCGCTATTTGACCGGCACCGCAGGTAAAGCCCCCGATCCGATGTGGGACCCTCTGCAGTTTATGATCGACGAGTGTCACAAGCGCAATATCGAGCTCCACGCGTGGATCAACCCCTATCGCGTTACGACGGTTAAGACCGACGAACTGCCCGAAAACCATATCTATTACAAGCACCCCGAGTGGTTTGTTCGCTATGGCCAGCAGATTCTGTTCGATCCGGGTCTGCCCGAGTGCCGCGACTTCATCACCAAGGTTGTTCGCGACATCGTAACCCGCTACGACGTTGATGCAATCCATATGGATGACTATTTCTATCCCTATC
Organism: Rikenellaceae bacterium; assembly: GCA_017379895.1. Taxonomy (GTDB): domain Bacteria; phylum Bacteroidota; class Bacteroidia; order Bacteroidales; family Rikenellaceae; genus Alistipes. The sequence goes on from JAFNVH010000078.1 coordinate 15,712, forward strand.
CCGTTAAGGATGAGGAGTTCCCCGATGAGAAGAGCTACGCAAAGTATGGCAACGGCATGAAGTTGGACGACTGGCGTCGCCACAATGTAGACCTGCTGATCGAGCAGCTGCACTACGATATGCGCGCTACGAAGCCTTGGGTACGCTTGGGTATCAGCCCCTTCTGCGTATGGCGTAACCAGAAGAACGATCCTCGCGGTAGCCGCACCAATGCTTTCGAGAATTACAGTGGTCTGTTCTCGGACGTAATCCTTTGGACCGAGAAAGGTTGGGTTGACTATATGCTGCCTCAGCTCTACCTGCGCCTCGACCACAAGACTGCAAGCTACGACATACTGGCTCGTTGGTGGAACGAGAACACCTTCGGTCGCCATATGTACTATGGTCTGAGTGTTAACTCGGCTGTGAAGGCTCCCGACCTCTGCGAAGGCACCAACCAGTTCACCCGTATGATCGAAATGAGCCGCTATTTGGACAATGTTCACGGTACCTGTATGTGGCCCGCTTATCCCATCGTTAGCAACTACAACGGTGCAGGCGACCAACTGATCAATGTTGAGCACTCGCGTCCCGCAGTGATTCCCGCATACGACTTTATCGACGCCGTAGCACCCGCTAAGGTTAAGAGCTTGAAGGCTAACGAGGGTAAGCTGACCTGGAAGCGCATTGCAACCAAAGACCCTATGCAGGAGCAGATCTACTTCGTTGTATATCACTTCGCTAAGGGCGAGAAGGTTGACGTAAATGCAGGTAACCACATCGTTACTACGACCCGTTCGACCGAGTTCACTCTGCCTGCTAAGGCTGAGGGTACTTACGTTGTAACAGCTATGGACCGCTGCCACAACGAGAGCGAGGCTGTTGCTGTGACTATCAAGTAAGTAGTTCGTAACAACACACCAATAAAAAACACCGAGGGACTATTCCTCGGTGTTTTTTATTACGGCTTTGGTAATTAGTACTTCAAGCAGGTTACTCGGCCATCCATCGTCATCACAACCAATCGGCGATCCGGCAACGCATTGAACGAAGTCACGGCTGCATTCGACACCTTATACGACCAAGCAACGCCGCTACCGTCGATATGCACCGCGTGGACAACACCATACTCGGTCGGCACAAACAACAGCCCGTCAGCCTCGACCATACGCGTAGGAACAATACTGAACTCGTAAGGCATCTGCAACTCCCAGCGCTTCTCGTATTTCGCATTCTCGATGTTGAGTGCCGTGATCGTGGTTTTATCCATACCTTTGATATACAGCGTCTTCATATCCGCCGAATAGCCAACAGACTCACGACCTTTCGGCTCGTCTGACGCCCAAGCGACCTCGCCCGTAGCGCGATCAAATGCACGAGTGAATTTGTCGGTTGCCTGCACAACCACGTGATCGCCAATCACCTCGGGCCAACAAGCCGCAGGCGAGAAATAGCGCCCCAGACCCGTATCAAACTCCCAGACCTTAGCCCCTGTTGCGCGATCGAGTGCATAGAACTTAGCGCCCCACGTACCAACATAAACTCGTTTCGAATCAACCGCTGCTCGTGCCTCAATGTAGCCCTCCAAGCCATCGGCAACCCAAATCGGTTCACCGCGTTTCATTGTCAGTGCGTGAAAACGACCATTCGAACCACCTATATATACTATATCATCGACAACATTGGGGCTCGCCACAATCGGATAACCCGTATCGAACTTCCAAATGCAACGACCATTTCGCAGATTGAGGCGATAGACGCAACCATCTGTCGATGCCACAACGACCGATCGACCCTCGACAAACGGTGTTCCAAAGATCTTGTTCCCCGTCTGGAAACTCCACTCGACGCCACTCGTCTTAGCATTGAGAGCATATACCACACCCTTAGTGTTGGCATAGATCACCAACTTATCGGTAGCCGCACCCTGAGCCGCTACATCCGCCACATCGAGATGCTGCCAGTGAACTGTAACGACGCTATTCTGCGCATTGACCGTATAGTCATTAGTCTTGGGATCAATATCCTTATCTGCCAACTTGACCGAAGTGTCGTATTTCTGATGTCGCATCTCGATCGTAGCCCACGCCGGTTTGGTTTCGGCCTTGATGATACGCTCGCTGACCACAAACTGATTATCCTTAATCTCGACAATATTATAACCACCTATCGGATCGCTGCGGCGGAGTGTCGAACGCCCCATAACCGACGGAATACCAGCCGCATCATAGGCACGATTGACGTGAATATGGCCGCAGATGGTTGCCTGCACATTGCAGCGCTTGATAATGTCAATCACCTCGCCACTATTCGACAAGCCTTCGTCCAACGGGAAATGATTTACGAAAATCACAGGCTGCATCGGTGGGGTGGCTCGCACCACCGAATCCAACCAAACGATCTCTTCGCGAGGCACATAGGGAGGTCCCATACGCAACATCGGTCCCGAACTGATACCGATAAAGCGCACTCCCGCCACGTCGTATATGAAATGTTGGTCGCCACAAATCTCGCCGAAAAGCGTACAACCATTTTCGCTCCAATTGACATCGTGATTGCCGGGAACAAATAGGCAGGGACGCTCAAAAAGGTCGATCATCTTACGCAACAAATCGAATTCGCTTGCATCGCCAAACTCAGTCAAGTCACCCGTCAAAATCGAGAACTCGATCGTCGGATCAGCATTAATATCCTCGATTGCCTGACGGAAATCATCTTCGGCCGAGGCATATGCTCCCAAATGGATATCGGATAACCACGCAAAACGAATTGGTCGATCGCCACCCTGAGCCAACGCAAAATAGGGCAAGAGCAGGGTAGCTGCTATTAAAAATAGGTTTCTTCGCATTTTAGTTATAGTATTTTAGTACGTTGTGTGGCTCAAAATTACACAAAATAACCAACAATAAAAATAGCGTCCGCCACTTTTATGGCGAACGCTACTACAAAATCTTATGCAAGAATCGCTCTTAGATCAGATTCAGTTCCTTCTTGATTGCCTCGATCTTAGCGTCAAGCTCAGCCTGTACCTCGTCGAAACGTGCGGTGCAGCACAACGGAGCGCAAACACCAAAGTAGAACTTGATCTTAGGCTCGGTACCCGACGGACGAACCGATACCTTCGAGCCGTCCTCGGTGAAGAACTGCAATACGTTGCTCTTATCCTGCTCGATAGGAGTCTTGGTACCCGTTACAACGTCGGTCTCCTCCAACGACAAGAAATCGTTGATCTTCACTACGGGAGAACCCAAAATGGTCTTGGGAGGATTGGTGCGCATATCGATCATCATCTTCTGGATCTCCTCAGCGCCTTCCTTACCCTTGCGAACAACCGACACCAGACCCTCGCGGTAGAAACCATACTTCACGTAGAGTTCCTTCAACCACTCATGCAGCGTCAGACCCTTCTCCTTAGCCCAAGCCATAGCCTCAGCAGCCAATGCGCAAGCGCTCACTGCATCCTTATCGCGAACGAAGTCACCAGCCAAGAAGCCGAAGCTCTCCTCGCCACCACCGATATAGGTAGTCTTACCCTCATTCTCGCGGATAATCTTTGCGATATACTTGAAACCGGTCAAACAGTCGTAGCACTTAACACCATAAGCATCAGCAACTGCCTTAACCATCTCCGAAGTTACGATAGTCTTAATGACGAACTGCTTACCGTCGAGCTTACCAAGCTCACCCCAACGAGTCAGCATATAGCTGAGCAGGAGCACCATAGTCTGGTTACCGTTGAGCAGTACATACTCGCCCTTGTCGTCCAGAACTGCAATAGCGATACGATCAGCATCGGGGTCGGTTGCGATAACCAACTCTGCACCCTCCTTGCGAGCCAGCTCGATAGCCATACTCATCGTAGCGCGCTCCTCGGGATTGGGCGATGCAACAGTGGGGAAGTTTCCGTCAACAACGCTCTGCTCCTCGACCATAATAATATTGGTAAAGCCAAAGTTGCGCAACGACGCGGGAACCAACTTCACACCTGCGCCGTGCATAGGCGAGTAAACGATCTTCATATCGTGATTCTTGGCAACAGCCTCGGGTGCCATCGACAGACCCTTGATGCGAGCCAGATAGATATCGTCAAACTCCTTACCCAAAATAGTGATGTTCTCGGGGTTCTTGCCCAGCTCGATCTGATCGATCGAAGTGATCTTCTCAACCTCGGCAATAATATTCTTATCGTGCGGGGGAGTTACCTGTGCGCCATCAGCCCAATAAGCCTTGTAACCGTTGTATTCTTTGGGATTGTGCGATGCCGTTACAACAACACCACTCTGGCAGCCCAATTCGCGAATTGCGAAGCTCAATTCGGGGGTCGGACGGAGCTCATCAAACAGGTAAACTTTGAAGCCATTCGAGGCGAAAATATCAGCTACGCGCTCAGCAAAAAAGCGCGAATTGTTACGCGAGTCGTGAGCCACCGCAACCTTAACTTCCTGACCTGCAAAACACTCTTTCAGGTAGTTCGACAGACCCTGAGTTGCCATACCTACGGTGTACTCGTTCATACGGTTCGAACCCACGCCCATAATGCCACGCAGACCACCCGTACCGAACTCCAAATCCTTATAGAAGCACTCGGTCAGCTCCTTTTTATCATTGTTAATCAGATAGTTAACCTGCGCTTTGGTAGCCTCATCATAGTTACCTTCGAGCCACTTCTGCGCTTTACTCATAACGAGTTGTTCGAGATTGTTGTCCATAGTGTGATTAGTTTTATTTATAATTTACGATTTCACCAAGTAAAAATATTATATAGACAAAGGTAAGAAAAATTATCCAATATTCATAATCAGACGATTAAATATCTTCGCTTTTTTCTGCGTTTTTTAGCCATAAGATAAAAAAGTTAAAAAGCAACTATTGGCGCATTTTTTTTTACACAATTTTATCACAACCTTTGTAGTGTCAAAATAGGAAACGAAACAACCCTTAAATCACAAAAATGCTCACAAACACACAGGCATATAGCGATATATGGCAGAACTGCCTTTCGCAAATCCGAAAGCAGACCTCCGAGGAGGAGTTTGCGCGCTGGTTTGAGCCCATCGCGCTGCTCAACTTCGACGGTCAGACTCTCAGCCTGCGTGTCCCGAACGAAAGCTACGTCAAGCAGATCGAGCATAACTATATTCCTTTTATTAAGCCGATCATTGCTTCATTGTTCGGGCAACAAACCCGCGTGAGGTACGCGATACCCAAATCGGATCAGAGCATACCACTGTCAAAAAACAGTGATACGACCGCTATTTCGCAGTTCAAAACTCAAACCGACACTGCAAATATAAAGAATCCGTTTGTAATTCCGGGCCTCAAAAAGATTATTATTGATCCGCAGCTCAGTCCAAACTACACTTTTGACTCGTTTATCGAGGGCGAGTGTAACCGTTTGGCACGCTCAGCCGGTATGGCTGTGGCTGTCGATCCGGGCAACACACCGTTCAATCCATTATATATATATGGTGACTCGGGACTCGGCAAGACCCACATCGTGCAGGCTATCGGACACGAAATACGTCAGCGACACCCGCAAATGCAGGTATTGTACGTATCGATGAATAAATTTATGGCACAGTATCAGACCGCTGTTCGCAACGGCGAGGTGCCCGATTTCATTCATTTCTACCAAATGGTGGATACGTTGATCATTGACGACATTCAGGAGTTGGCAGGCAAGGCGGGAACGCAGACTGTATTTTTCAACATCTTCAACCACCTGCACCTCTCGGGTAAGCAGCTGATTTTCACATCAGATAAACCGCCCGTAGAGTTGAAGGATATCGAGGCTCGACTGCTCACTCGTTTCAAGTGGGGTCTGTCGGCGCAGCTCAATACGCCCGATCATCTGACCAAGTTGAAGATCATTCGCAGCAAAGCAGCCAAGATGAACGCACAGCTCTCGGAGGAGGTTGTGGCATACTTAGCTGACAACATCAGCGCAAACGTACGCGAGATCGAGGGCGCACTGTCGTCACTCGTGGCTCACTCGTCGTACCTCGGCAAGAAGATCACCATTACGCTGACCAAAGAGGTTTTGAAGGCATATATCAAACTATATCAGAAGGAGATTACGATCGACCATATTCAGCAGGTCGTTTGCCAATACCTCGATTTGGACGTCGAGCGCTTCAATTCGACCGAGCGCACACGCGAGATCGCTCAGGCTCGCCAGATCGCAATGTATCTGAGCAAGCAGCACACCAAAGCACCTCTGACTCAGATCGGTGCAGCTATCGGCGGTCGCAACCACGCAACTGTACTTCACTCGTGCAAGGCTGTTGCAAACCTGATGGAGACCGACAAGGCATTCCGTCATCAGGTCGAGGAGATCGAAAAGTTGGTTTTGGCAAAGTAGCCACCAACATACACTGCAAAAATTCATAACCGCTACCTTTCTCGGGTGGCGGTTATTTTTTTGCGATGAGAGGGGAGTGAGGTTCGTTTTTTGAAAAAAATCGGTGGCCGAATATTTGTTTTCACGATAAATTTTATTACTTTTACTTGTTAAAATTTCGTTAGAAACAAAATAACTATGAGAAAGCTCAATATTGGCGATAAAGCTCCTGCATTCGAGGTATTTACACAGAATGGCGACATCGTTACGCTCGACTCTTTGAAGAGCCGACGTGCAATTCTCTATTTCTACCCGAAGGACAATACCTCGGGTTGCACTCTCGAAGCAAAAAGTATGCGTGACGGTAAGGCCGCGCTCGCCGAGGCCGGCTACGAGATTTATGGTATCAGCCCCGACAGCCAGAAGTCGCACCAGAATTTCTGCGCAAAGCACGAACTGAATTTCACGCTGTTGAGCGACACCGAAAAGACAATGGCCGAGGCGTTCGGCGTTTGGGTCGAGAAGAAGATGTACGGCCGCACCTATATGGGCATTCAGCGTACGACATTCATCATCGATGAAGAGGGCACGATCGAGCATATTTTCGAGAAGGTGGACACCAAGAACCACTACCAGCAGATTCTCGATTGGCACAACACGAAATAAATAATTAAAAAAATATACAGAACTATGGCAGAAAAGACTCAGCCCGAGGTTCAGACTAAACCTCAGGTAAACCCCGAAAAATTGAAGGTGCTCAGCGCCGTAATGGATAAAATCGAAAAGGATTTCGGCAAAGGCTCGATCATGAAGATGAGCAGCCAGGCGGTTGGCGATATCGCAGTCATTCCATCGGGCTCGGTAACCCTCGACGCTGCTTTGGGCGTAGGCGGTTATCCCAAAGGCCGCGTGATCGAAATCTATGGCCCCGAGTCGTCAGGTAAGACTACTTTGGCTATTCACGCTATTGCCGAGGCACAGAAGGCTGGCGGCATTGCCGCTTTCATCGATGCAGAGCACGCATTCGACAGCTACTATGCTCAGAAATTGGGCGTAGATGTTGACAATCTGCTCATTTCGCAGCCCGACAACGGCGAGCAGGCTCTCGAAATTGCCGACTCATTGATTCGTTCGAGCGCGATCGACATCATCGTAATCGACTCTGTGGCAGCACTTACGCCCAAAGCCGAGATCGAAGGCGAGATGGGCGACTCGAAGATGGGCTTGCAGGCTCGACTGATGTCGCAGGCACTGCGCAAACTCACCGCAAGCATCGCTAAAACCAAGACCGTTTGTATCTTCATCAACCAGCTGCGCGATAAGATCGGCGTGATCTACGGCAATCCCGAGACTACTACGGGTGGTAACGCACTGAAATTCTACGCCAGCGTGCGTATCGATATCCGCAAGGCGAGCGTCATCAAGGACGGCGACGAGCAGTTGGGTACCCGCGTGCGCGTGAAGGTGGTTAAGAACAAGGTGGCTCCTCCGTTCCGCAAGGCAGAGTTCGACATTATGTTCGGCGAGGGCATCTCGAAGATTGGCGAGGTTCTCGACCTGGGTGTTGATCTGGGCGTGATCAAGAAGTCAGGCTCGTGGTTCTCGTATGGCGATCGCAAGCTCGGCCAGGGCCGCGACGCCGTTAAAGATCTGCTGATCAACGACCTTGAGCTGCAAGCCGAGATCGAGGCTAAGGTGCGCGAGGCTATGAAAGCTGCTAAGGATAACTAATACAACAAATTAACAACCACGTCGTCCTATGAATTACACTCCGGAAGACGAAATTCTCATTCAAGAGAAGTATGAAGATTTGATGGCCTCGTGCGAAAAAATCTATCGCAAAGAGGCTGATCGCGGGTTTATCAAAAAGGCTTTCTTCCTGGCGAAGGAGGCCCATAAAGGTGTGCGCCGTCGCTCGGGTGAGCCATACCTATTGCACCCGATTGCCGTTGCCAAAATCGCAGTTGACGAGATTGGCCTAGGCGTAAAATCGGTCGTAGCGGCACTGCTGCACGACGTGGTTGAAGATACCGAATACACGGTCGAGGATATCACCAATATGTTTGGTCAGAAGATCGCTACGATGGTGGACGGTCTGACCAAAATGTCGGGTGTATTCAACACCGAAACCTCAGAGCAGGCGGAAAATTTCCGCAAAGTTTTGCTCACACTATCGGACGATGTGCGCGTGATTTTGATCAAAATCGCTGACCGTCTTCACAATATGCGTACTTTGGGAGCAATGCCAATCAACAAGCAGATTAAGATCACGAGCGAAACGATCTATCTGTTTGCACCATTGGCTCATCGACTCGGACTCTACTCGATCAAGACCGAGTTGGAGGATTTGTGTATGATGTATCGCTTCCCCGATCAGTACCGCGAAATATCTGAAAAACTGAACAAAACAAAGGTTCAGCTAAATGAATATATCACTCGCTTCAATGCTCCGATTATCGAAACTTTGAAGCGAAATGGCATCGATTTCGAAATCTCGGGCCGCATCAAGAGCATCTATTCGATATGGTCAAAGATGCAGCGCAAGCAGATCCCGTTCGAGGAGGTGTACGATCTGTTCGCCATTCGAGTGGTGTTCAAGCCGTTGCCATTCCCCTCGGAGAAGACTCAATGCTGGCAGATATATTCTTCGATTACAGACATCTACACCCCCAAACCCGAGCGTCTGCGCGATTGGATAAGTATGCCCAAAGCCAATGGCTACGAGGCATTGCATTCGACCGTAATGGGTCCTGCGGGAGAGTGGGTAGAGGTCCAGATTCGCACCCAACGAATGGAGGACATCGCCGAGCGCGGTTTTGCGGCCCATTGGAAGTACAAGCACGCTACAATTTCACAGAACGAGGACGAGTTCGATAAGTGGTTAAAGAAGATTCGCGAGGCATTAAACTCTCCAACCGAGAGCGCGGTGGACTTCTTGGACAACTTCAAGTTATCACTGTATACATCTGAGATTGTTACATTTACACCCAAAGGCGAGGCGCGAACAATGCCCGTTGGAGCTACCGCTCTTGACTTCGCTTACGATATTCACTCGAAGATCGGACACAAAGCGATTGGTGCCAAAATCAACCACGTAATCAAGCCCATCTTCACCGAAATCAACAGTGGCGACCAGATCGAAATCATCACTTCGGACAGCATTCACCCGAAGCCCGAATGGCTCGATCACGTAACAACCACCAAGGCTAAACAATCAATCAAGAACTACCTTAAAAAGGATCGCCAAAACAACATAACACGCGGTATGCAGGCCTTCGAGGATCGCTTGAAGGAGATGGGTATCACCCCAAGCCGACGCGTTTTCGTCAAGGTATTGCCTGCCTACGACTGCACGAATAAGGACGAATTTTACAGCAAATTGGGCGCTGGCATTCTCAACCTCGACAATCTCGAGAAGATCCTGCGCCAGAACTCAGCACGTAAAATACTGAAATTCTGGTCATTATTCCTCGACGAAGAGGGAGAAGTTGACGACGAAAACACCGAGAACAGCGACGCACAGAATAATGGTGGCAAGAAATTGGTCGTTGGCGCCGAGACCGACATTGAACCCCAATTCGTGATTGCCGAATGTTGCAAACCAATTCCTGGCGATCAGGTTGTGGGTTACCGCGATCCCGAAACAGGTCGCATCTTCGTTCACAAGAGCACCTGCGACGAATTAACTCGCTTAGGTGCTCAATACGGCAAAAACATTGTAAAAGAGGAGATTAAATGGTCACAACACAAGGCCGTTTCGTACCTCTCGTCAATCGAATTGCGCGGAATCGACCGTATTGGCATTATTTTGGACCTTGCACAGCTCATTAAGGATGAGTTTAATATCAACATTCGCGAGATCCATATTCAGAGCCACGACGGCATCTTCGAAGGTACCATTAGTCTATACGTAAGACACATACAGGACCTCAATAACCTGATGGACAAAATACGTATGATCAAAGGCATAGAGGTCGTAAAACGCAACTTAAACTAACAACGCTATGGAGCCCTCTACTATATTCGCCATTGCAGCAGGTGCGATAATCATATTCGGGCGCATCATCAATCGCATTGTCGAACGAAGCAATATCAGCACCGACAACACTGCACAAGACCTCGAGTTGCAAGATGAGCTCGATGACGAAAGAGCGCTCCCTACGCACCAAAACAGAAGCGAGGAAGACTCTCTCACAGGCTCGATATTGGCTCAATTCTTAGCCGGAAAGCACTACAACGAGATGAACAGCGAAAGCACACAAACAGTATTTACGCAACGCATAAGCTCCCAGAAATTCGCTTCAAGTTCAAACGCTACGCCAAAGCAAAAGATCAATAAAACGCAAACAAAAGCCCAGACTCAGGAGCAGATTACAGAGTGCAGCGTTGCCGACGATGAAACGCTAACGTCTGAGATCCTAGAAGATTTTGACCTGAAAAAGGCCGTGATATTATCGGAAATACTCAAACCAAAATTCGACGAATAGAACAATAAAATTAAAGATATATGGCAACAATTTTTACTCGCATAATTAACGGCGAGATCCCCAGCTACAAGGTAGCCGAGGACGAAAACTTTTACGCGTTCCTTGACATCAATCCGCTAATGAAAGGCCACACTTTGGTCGTTCCTAAGCAGGAGGTTGACTACCTGTTTGACCTTGATGACAACATCTTACAGAAGATGACCATATTCGCAAAGAGGGTAGCAGCACAAATTAAATGTAAAATAGAGTGTAAAAAGGTAGCAATGATTGTTCTTGGCCTCGAAGTTCCCCACGCACACATCCATTTAATCCCCATGAACACCGAATCTGACGTTGATTTCCGCAAGGAAAAGCTCAATTTGACTCCAGAAGAGTTTGCTCAAATCGCAAAGGAGCTCAGCGAATAGAGCAGAGTAGAGTCAGCATAAAGTACACAAAATCAAACGAGTAGCAATGTTTATTGCTACTCGTTTTACTTTATTTAACATAATATAGTTTTCAACAAAAATACACACAATCACAAGTCTAATAACAATAAAATTTAAGGCGAAAAAGAAGTAGAGTGGGGTATAATTACAAATGTAACCATACTAAATAAGTGTATTGATTACTTTTGTAAACCCAAATCATTGTTAATTATTTACTTTTGTGATGATGCGGGTATTTCGCAACAGGTCCCGCCAAAACCATCATTAAGCACCCAGACACAAAGTTAAACGCTTGAAATATCACAATACATCATCGCTAATAATCAATGATTTACGAAATTTATATAAATTAAAAGATGGCTAATATGCAAGTTCTGCAACATAACGAAAAGTTTTACATACATTGGGAGAAGATCATACACAAAAGTTGAGAATAATCAGTTATTTAGGCATTATTACATAAAGTAATGAATAATGCGCATAAAAACTAACGATGCCGTGCGGTATATTATATTTACACCTGTAAACACTTTGTTAACAATTAACATATTTACAAATTTAACATTTGGTTTGTTTCACAAATAAAAAATGTTTATATTTGTGAAAAATTGTGTTTATGCGAGAAAAACTACTAAAATTGATGAAGAGCGAAAAACTCTCATCAAGCCGTTTGGCAGAAATGCTCGAAATTCAGCCATCGAGTATCTCTCATATTCTCTCAGGAAGAAATAAACCCAGCTTCGATTTTCTGGTTAAGATTCTGCGTCGTTTCCCGACACTGAATCCTGATTGGCTATTGCTCGATGCTGAGCAGATGTATCGTTCGAGCGACAACCTGGAACAGCGACTTGGCAACACCAACCACAAAGAGTCGCAGTCACAACACAACGCGACTCCAAGTGCGGATCAGCTGTCGAGCAGCCGTGAACAGTCGACCGAACAGCCAAAAGAAAATTCGACGAATCGACCAATGCAAAACATTGGGAATTTGCCCGTGCAGTCAAAACCCAATGCAGACATTGAACGTGTAATTGTTCTTTACTCCGACAAATCATTCGAGGCATTTTATCTCAAATAATGCCCAAACACATTACGCGGAATAATATATATATACAAATAAATAGGTGTATTTTTTGTAGATATAGGCGAATTTTTTTTGCGACAGAGGAGAGGACGGGTCGACAAATGTAAACGGAAAGCGACACCTAATTACAACAATTAACACGTATTTCACAAGTGAAAACACTCCAAGGACGGTTAAATATTTGAATTAAGGCGGCGCAGACCTCAACGGTACGGGGTTTGCGCTGTTCAATTATTGGACCTACCAAACGGCAAAAATAGGTAGACGCGGGTGCGAGGGCGTTTACGCCCGAGCGCGTGGGCGGCGAGAGCCGCCGTCGGCAAGGAGGCGGGCACAACCCGCCGACGCGCAGCGCGAGGGACGGAGCAAGCAGGGCGCAGCGCGCGCAGCGACGCCGCGGAGCGATAGCGACGCCCCGAGCGCGGAGCGTATGCCGACACACGGCGGGCGGCGGGGGCGAGCGCGGAGCGCGGCGCAACGCCGCAGAAAAAAACCCCGCGCCCGCCCCGAGAAACGAGGCGCAGCGAGGGGCTGCATATACTCGACCGATGCGCTGCCCGCGCTTTGAAATCCTGCGCGGGCGAGCGACGGGCGCAAACTATTTGACGGGGACGCAATAGGTCACACGCTGTTCGAGCGGGGTCAATTCATCGAATTCGATTGGGTCGATAGTCGAGAGGTCTATTACGGTTGAGGTCGAGCGTCCGAGGCATTTCATTTCGGGGAAATATGAAACCGCCATACCGTCGCAAATACGTATAGGCGCATTTTGCAGACCGTTAGCGACGGCATAATTATACAACATTTTGGGAGTTATTAACATAGTTATAAAATATTTGGGTTATTATATGCCGAGCCAAACGCTTGGAAATGTTTATATCTCAACGGCGAAAAATACGCATCTTCAAAACTTAACTCATATTCTTCGTTTTCGAAATCCTTATCCCTATAAATATGCAGGTACGATGAACCGAGAAATGAAATTTGTTCGATATCGTCCCGCAAATCTTCAATCGCAATGCGCAGCGGCGCAATAATCTTTGTAGTAGTGGAGCCGACCGCTGCGACCTCTATAATATTATCGTCGAGCGTGCGAATATATGGAGTTTCAAACGGGAAACAATTTTTATAAACCACACGCAAACGAGCCTCAACGCTGCGGGTATATTTGTAGCGGTCGCGGGAGTTGTTACCGTGTTTTTGTATATAGATATGAAATTTGTTCCAACGATTAGAAAAATATTTATCAGTAGAGGCGAGGCGATGAGCAAAAAGGGCAGTAGTATAAGCGTCCGAAAAAACAATATCGGAAATGTAATGCCAACAGCCATTTTTGCGGCGGGCGAGGTTGCACATTCTTACGCCGCTAAATCGTTGGGCGCGTAAATGACGATTTTTGTTACATTGTTTCATAAGCGACGGGAACACCTGCACCGCATCGAGAGCGTCTTGACCCGTAGCCTTGAAAGTAATACGCCAACTTGACGGGTAATAATCGAGGGCACGTTCAAGGCACGAACGATGATACTCAAAACCTTTATACTGATTTAGATTATTAAACACTGCAAACGCACGTTTTTTGCCCGTGCGACGCAGTAACTCGGGGCGAGGCTTAGGCAATTCGCTAACCTCTCTAAGTCGTTTAGTCATAACGTGTTTGCTAATTAGATTATTTAGGTACTGCAAAGGTAATGAAATAATATATATATTATGTTAAATTAGCGTATTCATATATAAAATATAGGGGAGCGCTTGTGCAGGTGATTTGAGTGCACCTCTTCGGCGGATTTGCTGCGATGATGAGCAGATACTCTTCTGGTAAATTTGAAAGTTGAATAGCACCTCTTTTATTTAACATAATTTAGTGATTTTAGCGAGCGTACATAAATATACACAAAGAGTTTGTCGCGCAGAGAAAAATTCCTATTTTTGTATGGACGCAATGATCGATAGATATGAGAACACCACAAACACGTATCGGAGATATTTTTGAGATTCCCATTACCCCACTGACAAAACGATATATGCAATTTATACTCGTTGACTCTTCTTGTCTGGGTGGATGGTGTATTCGAGTTTTCAAAAAGGAGTATCACGCAGATGATAAACCAACTATGGACGAGATCGTATTTGGTGAGGTCGATTTTTATTGTCTGACATATGCCATAGGACAAGGCGTCGTTAAGGAATTATGGACCAAGGCGGGAAAATCCAAAGAGCTTGGTAGTTTCGATAATATAATCTTCAAGCAGAAAGACTATGTACACCGAGGCTGGCGAATATGGAGAGCAAATCAAGAAGTCAAGCTATACCGAACGCTCTCCAAGAAATTCGCAAAGGCAAGTATGGGTGCTCTGTTAGCTCCTTCAAGTGTGGTCAAAAGAATACAGACCGGCAGATGGCGAGATATACCCAATGTATATGATGACTATAAGGGAGCATCATTATTTGAACGATTGATCGGTGCCGAATTTATACCGAAGGAATTAAAAGTTATATAAATCAAAGCCCTCCTGAGCCGAAAGGTTCAGGAGGGCTTCATTTTGTGAGGGAGCTACCCTACTACTTGAAGTAACGCTTGTACAGACCCTCGAAGCCCTTGCCGTGACGAGCCTCGTCCTTACACATCTCGTGAACGGTGTCGTGGATTGCGTCCAGGTTTAGCTTCTTTGCAAGAGTTGCAATGCGCTTCTTATCCTCGCAAGCACCCTGCTCAGCCATCATACGCTTGTAAACGTTGGTCTTGGTATCCCAAACAACCTCGCCCAGCAACTCGGCAAACTTAGCTGCGTGCTCTGCCTCCTCCCAAGCGTAGCGCTTGAAAGCCTCAGCGATCTCGGGATAACCCTCGCGGTCAGCCTGGCGACTCATTGCCAGATACATACCCACCTCGGTGCACTCGCCCATAAAGTGATCCTTCAAGCCCTGAAGCACCTCTTCGTCAACACCCTTAGCAACGCCAATCACGTGCTCGTCAACAAACTGCAGATCACCTTCCTGCTCTACTACCTCAACAAACTTGTCAGCGCCAACCTTGCACAGAGGGCACTGATCGGGAGCTGCATCACCCTCGTGAATATAACCACATACGGTACATTTCCATTTCTTCATAGCTGTAATATTTTAGATTGTTATTAATTGTTTGCATTTTCTTAGTACAAAAATAAACTTTTTCTGCGATTTTACAATGCCGCCTAGCCACAAATATCAATCATATTATTTTATAATAGCATAAGCGTTACTTATATCGCCATACGGTATTTGATTTTACGTGCGAAAGTAGTACATTTGCGCTATAATATATAATAGGTATATGAACATCAGATTTACCATACTCGTTATCGTCGCGCTTGCGTTGGTTGCTTGCGGACAAAAGAGAGCGAAAGACGGCGACGAACAGATATTATCAAACGGTGCCACGACCGAGCTTTCGTTTCCGAGCATCGTGATTCCCGAGATGGTTCCGATCGAGGAGCGTGTGAAGTTTCTGGCAGAGCACTATTGGGATAGATTCGACTTCAGCGATACGACCTTCTGCAACAAGCCCGACATTACCGAGCAGGCCTATGCCAACTATCTCGACATTCTGCGTTATGTCGATCCGGCAGTTGCACAACAATCAGCGGCACAGCTAATCAAGCGTGCCGAGGTCGACTCGACAATGTTCGACTATTTCGTTATGCTCAGCGACAAGTATCTATATGATCCCAATTCGCCGTTCCGTAATGACGAGTTGCTGATTCCGACATTAGAGTGTATCATCGCATCACCACTGCTCGACGAAGACGAGAAGATTCGCCCCCAATCGCAACTCAATATGGCACAGAAAAATCGCATTGGACAGAAAGCCAACGATTTCCGCTACACGTTGCACGATGGACGCACGGGACATATGTACTCGATCGAGGCCGACTATTTGCTGGTTTTCATCAACAATCCCGACTGTCCTGCCTGCAAGGAGATTCGCGAGCAGATAGGAGCATCGCCAATGTTGAGTGAGATGATCGAGCGCGGTGTGATGAAGGTGCTCGCGATCTATCCCGACGAGGATATCACCGCTTGGCTCAACTATCGCCATAATATTCCCGCATCGTGGATCAACGGCTACGACAAGCAACTGCGTATGCGCGACGAAGAGCTCTACGACTTGAAGGCTATTCCGTCGCTCTATCTGCTCGATGCCGAAAAGCGCGTGATGTTGAAGGATTGCAACCTCGTACCCCAAATCGAGGAGGCGATTTTCTATGCCGAACAAAGTAAACAATAAACTCTAAAACTTAAATAAGATTATGACTATTATCGATGGTAAAGAGGTTGCTGCGGCAATGCGCCGTGAGATTGCAGCCGAAGTAGAGGCTATGGTAGCCGAGGGCAAGCCCGCACCTCACCTTGTTGCGATTCTGGTTGGCAACGACGGTGCAAGCCAGACCTACGTTGCTCACAAAGAGAAGTGCTGCCACGAGTGTGGTTTCACCTCAACCGTAGTGCGTATGCCCGAGGAGACAACCGAAGAGGAGTTGCTCGCACGCATCAGCGAGTTGAACAATGATCCTAAGGTTGACGGTTTTATCGTGCAGCTGCCCCTGCCCCGCCACATTTCGGAGCAGAAGGTGATCGAGGCTATCGACCCTCGCAAGGACGTTGATGGCTTCCACCCCGTGAACACCGGCCGTATGATTTCGGGACTCCCTTCGTATCTGCCCGCAACACCTGACGGCATTCTGTCGTTGCTCAAATATTACAACGTACCCACAGCAGGTCGTAGCTGCGCTGTGATCGGTCGTAGCAATATCGTTGGCCGCCCCATCGCAAACCTGCTCTCGCAGAAGGGTTGGGACTGCACCGTAACCATCTGCCACAGCCGCACCCCGAATTTGAAGGAGGTTGTTGCCGAAGCCGATATCGTGATTGCAGCTCTGGGTAAGGCTGAGTTCGTTACCGCCGATATGGTTAAGGAGGGTGCGACAGTTATCGACGTGGGTATCACTCGTGTTCCGAGCGATAAGACCAAGAGTGGTTGGAAGTTGCTAGGCGACGTGAAGTATGACGAGGTTGCTCCCAAGTGCGACTTTATCACTCCCGTACCGGGTGGCGTTGGCCCGATGACCATCATCTCGTTGATGCGCAACACATTGAAGGCTGCAAAGAAGGAGATCTACGGTTAATCTCAGCTTTGCACAAACCAAATAAAAAGGCGCAACTCTGGTGGGGAGTTGCGCCTTAATTTTTACACTTTAGTAGCACTACTCTACTCCCTTGCGGGCGATGTAGTAGAGATCGAAACAACCATCGGCAACGGGTGCGATGCGATAGTCGTCCATTGTGATATCTGTGGTCAACTTACGGTTACGCAAGAGCAGCAATCTACGATTCATACGATTCAAAATATCATACGGAATCTTTAACATCCAGCGCGGCAGACGATGTTGCAGATCGAGAAAGTCGAATTTAGTAATGCGACGCACGCTGGCGCGATTCTTCTCGTAATACTTCATAACCTTCTCATTGCCGAATACTCCGCAACGCTCAATCTCTGCAAAATAGTTACCCATCAAACGATCGAACTCATCAATCTGGTATTCGCGCACGTGCCACGGATTGCGCGTCAGTGACATCGCGGCATTGGGGGTCGAAACGATAAACAAGCCATTAGGTTTCAACACACGATATACCTCCGATACGAAGTCGACATCACGTTCGATATGCTCGATTACCTGAAACGAGATCACACAGTCGAAACTATTATCCGGAAAATTGATCGGTGGTACGGTCATCTGCTGGAACTCTACATTCTCGATCTCCGAGATATCAATATTGGTTTCGAACTTGTCGATGGTCATAAATCGCTTTGCCGACGGCGCGATTACATCAATGCCGTAGCCACTACCCGTACCGATTTCGAGCACCGAACCACGGACTAATTCCGCCGCACGATGATAGGCCAACAACGATCGCTGAAATACGTAGTTATCCGACTTGTCAGCGTGTGACACACGCTCGGCTGTTTGCAACTTCGAAGCCATATATCTATTTGAGTTTTATACCGTTATCCGTTATCTCCACACGGCCGCTTTTGAGCAACATACCGAGCGAACGCTTGAACATCTTTTTGCTCATACCCGTCACTTCGTGTACGCGCTCGGGTGCAGTATTGTCGTTCACGGGCAACTCACCGTCGTTATTCTTCAACAAAGCGTAGAGCTCGTCAGCCGAGTCGCGCACCTGCTCCAAACCCTGCTGTTGCAGACTCAAGTCGATACGTGCATCGGGAGTAATGCGGCTAACATAGGCCTCTGTGCGCTCACCAATACGCACGGGACGGAAGAGCTGATTCTTGTAGATCATACCCCAATGGCGATCGTTGACAATCACACGATAGCCGATCGGCGACTCCGAGCAGATCAGGATCTCAACCTTCTGACGCGGCGTAACCGTAATCGTATCGTTGTTGATGTAGGTCTTGGTACGCATCGTCGCCACCGAGCGCGAAGTGATGTTATCCTCATAAACATAGACGATATATTTATGACCAACCATCACGCCACCCTGCTGGTTGCGATTGGGCAGAAAGAGGTCCTTACCCTGCAAACCCCAATCGAGGAATGCACCGTGCAGCGTCTTATCAACTACCTGTAAACAAGCTGCTTGACCCACTGTTGCGAGCGGTGTTTCGGTCGTAGCTACCAAACGGTCTTCCGAATCGTGATAGACAAAGACGTACTTCTCGTCGCCCACTTTATCGGTAAGCGACACATAGCGATTGGGGAGCAAAACTTCGTTCTCTTCGCCATCGGTGAGATAGAGTCCATAATCGGAAATTCGACCGACAGTCAGGGTTTGATAGCGACCAGCTTTTATCATATCTAAAAAATTAATTTGCCCTCGAAGGGCGTTTTCATCGTACAAAGATAGTTTTTTTAAAGGATTTTTTATATATTTGTTGTGAAGAAGTTTTATTTTAACAATTTATGCACGCCAAAGTAGCGTTAATACAGTCGGATATACGATGGGGTTCGGTCGATTACAACCTTCAAACGATCGAACAGATGGTTGCCACAGCACCAGCGCAAGATCTCTACGTATTACCCGAAACTTTTGCTACGGGATTCGGCATAGAGCCCACCGAGGCCGCACAAGCCGAGCAGAAAATTGTTAAGATGATGAGCAACATAGCTCGAAGAGCGAACTGCGCTATTTGCGGCTCACTCATCGTCGAACGCGACGACCGCTATCGAAACCGACTGCTGTTCGTGACGCCCGAAGACGTTGTGCATTACGACAAGCGCCACCTGTTTTCGATCGGTGGAGAGGGCGCGCAATATGAGGCCGGAGAGGAGCGATGCGTTGTCGAGTGGCGTGACGTAAGGTGGTTGTTGTCAACGTGTTATGATCTGCGTTTTCCTGTATGGCTGCGCAATCGTGGTGACTACGATGCGATGATTTGCGTGGCGTCGTGGCCCGCAGCACGAGCCGAAGTGTGGACTACCCTGCTACGTGCTCGCGCAATCGAAAATGTGGCCTATGTCGTTGGCGTCAATCGTATTGGCGATGATCCTACGACGCACTATGCGGGCGGATCGGTTGCGTTCAGCTATCGCGGCGAGGTGCTGACACAAACCTCCGATAAGGCGTGTATCCTCAGTACCGAGATCGATACCGAGGCTCTGCAGGCATTCCGTCTCAAATTCCCGGTCGAGCGCGATGCTGACGACTTCGAGCTACTAATTGAGAAAGGAGCAGACAGATGACACTACAAATGCTGATATTGCTGATTGTTTCAGGCATTGTCGTTGGCTTTATCAATACTCTGGCTGGCGGTGGAGCCATTATGTCTATGACCGTATTTATGGCACTTGGTCTGCCTATCGGCGTGGCGAATGGAACAAACCGCATTGCCGTCGTATTGCAAAACCTGACCTCATCGGCTGTATTTATCCGCAAACGCTTACTCGATATTCGTAGCGGCTTGAAACTCTCAATCCCCGCAATCATAGGTAACATCGCTGGCTCGCTGGTGGCAACACAGATCAACGAAACGGTATTCAAAATATGTATGGGCGTGGTGCTATTCGCCATTCTCGCCTATATGCTGTTCGCAAAAGTGCACATTCACGGCGGTCACGGATTGGTGATCAAATGGTGGCACTATCTATGGTTCCTGGTGATTGGTTTCTATGGCGGTTATGTTTATATCGGCTTGGGTTATCTGATTCTAGCTATCACACTAACCACGATGCACTTAGACATCATCACGGCAAATGTAATCAAGGGCTTTGTGATCTTCGTCGCTACCCCATTCTCGTTGATTATTTTTATGTTGCACGGGCAGGTTGACTACGCTGTCGGACTGCTCCACGCACTTGGTAACATCATCGGCACATATATCGCTTCGCACTACGGCATCAATTGGGGAACGAAATTCCTGCAATACTTTATGATTGCCGTTGTATTGGTGAGCATTGCCGATCTATTCGGATTGATATCGCTCCACGATATTTGCCTCAGTCTAATCCACTAAATTACTGATCGCTATGCGCTTGACATTTCTCGGAACCGGAACTTCGCAAGGCGTACCCACGATCGGTTGCCGCTGCGAGGTGTGTCGCTCGACCGACCCGCGCGATAATCGTCTGCGCACCTCGGCAATGGTCGAGATTGGTGATAAACGCATTGTGATCGACGCAGGACCTGACTTCCGCTATCAGATGTTGCGCACGGGAGCACGACACCTTGACGCCATCCTGCTTACCCACGAGCATAAAGATCACACTGGCGGCATTGACGATGTGCGCGCTTTTAATTTTGTCGATTTCCCTATAATTCATCAGATTGACATCTATGCAACGGAGCGAACTGCCGCTTGCGTACGCAAAGATTTCGACTACGCTTTTGCCGAGAATAAGTATCGAGGTGTGCCCGAAATAGAACTCCACACATTCGATCCAAGCACGTCGTTTGAGGTGATGGGCATTGATATTGTACCTATCAAAGGTCAGCACTCGGACCGTTTCGAAGTGACGGGTTATCGCATTGGAAAGCTGGCCTACCTGACCGATTTCAAGCAAATTAGCGAGCAAGAAATTGCAAAGTTAGAAGGCGTCGACACGCTGGTTGTCAATGCATTGCGTTGGCGCGAGCACATTTCGCACTTCACCGTCGAGGAGGCATTGGAGTTAATCGATCGCGTCAAGCCGCGTCGTGCTTTTCTGACACATATGTCGCACGACATCGGTCTGCACGCACTTGCAACCGAGCGACTGCCACAAGGTGTGCAGTTGGCATACGACACCTTCTCGATCGAGATAGACGACTAAAAAGGGCAACAATATGTATTTCAAAGCAAAAACCGTCATCGTAACCGGCGCCTCATCGGGTATCGGACTGGCACTCGCACGCGAATTCGCTACTGCGGGAGCCAACGTCGTGATTGGAGCTCGTAGCGGCGATAAACTTGCCGCAATTGCTGCCGAGATGCGAGCGGCAGGTGGTTCAGTTGCCTACGCAACCACAGACGTAACCAAAGAGGAGGAGTGCAAACAGTTGATTGACTGCGCGGTAAAGACTTTCGGCGGTATCGACATCCTGATCTGCAATGCAGGCCTTTCGATGCGTGCGCTGTTCGATGATTGCGACCTTAGCGTGCTACACCGATTGATGGATGTAAATTTTTGGGGTACAGTTAATTGCTGCAAATATGCGTTGCCTTATCTACAACAATCGCGCGGCTCGATCGTCGGCATTTCGTCGGTGGCAGGTCTGCACGGTCTGCCCGCTCGCACGGGCTACTCGGCGTCAAAATATGCGATGACAGGCTTCCTCGAAACGCTCCGCATCGAGAATCTCAAAAAGGGACTGCACGTGATGGTTGCCTGCCCAGGTTTCACTGCATCGAATGTGCGTTTTGCGGCGCTGACTGCTGACGGAACTTCGCAGGGCGAAACGCCCCGTAACGAGAATAAAATGATGACTGCCGAGCAGGTGGCGCGTATCGTGATGCGCGGTATCAAACGTCGTAAGCGTCTGTGCCTTATGGAGTACGAGGGTCGATTAACGCACTTTATCAAGAAATTCTCGCCCGCACTTTTGGATCGACTTTTCTATATGGTGATGGCGCGCGAGCCCAACTCGCCACTAAAATAATCGCACAAAAAAATGCCGAGCTCAGCAAAAGAGTTCGGCATTTTTTTATTTCGAGTTAAACTACCCTACTAACGCTGTGCTGCGGCATAAGCCTCGACAGCCTTGAACACGCGCATCGTGTTGCCACCCCACATCTTGGCGATATCCTCGTCCGAGTAACCAGCCTCCATCAGTGCACGCGTTACGTTCTTCATCTGCGACATATTGCGGCAACCATTCATACCGCCACCGCCATCGAAGTCCGAGCCAAAGCCCACGTGATCGACACCAACGAGTTTAACGATATGGTTGACGTGAGCGATCAGATCGGCCAAGCTCTCCTCACCTTTGGGTTTGTTCGAGATGAACGAGCGCACGATCGAAACCTGCACCACTCCACCCTTCGCCGCAATAGCCTGAATCTCCTTATCCGAAAGGTTACGACGAATAGCCTTAACCGCATAAACACCTGAGTGCGAAGCGATAATCGGCGTTGCACTCAACTCTGCAGCCTGCAATGTTGCCAGACGCGATGCGTGCGAAACATCGATCACCATACCCACACGATTCATCTCTGCGATCACCTTGCGACCAAACTCGGTAATGCCGCCCTTCTTACCCTGATCGACGCAAGTATCGGCCACTTCGTTCGCGCCATTATGAGTAAGTGTTGCCATTCGCACACCCAGATTATAGAAATGTTCAACTGCAGTCGTATCGGTGCCAAAGCAGTAACAATTCTCGATAGAGATCATCAACGCGCGCTTGCCGCTCTGCTTCACTCGCTCGATATCGGCCGACGAATAGACAACCTCAGCTTTATCAACGTGCTTAGCAGCGTAACCCTTCAACCCAGCAACCATCGTCTCGGCACGATTGCGAGCCCACGCGTGACCTGCCTCATCGCACGTACCCTGATCAATGTAGGCCGCAAATACGGCACAATCCAAACGACCCTCGATCATCTTGTCGAACGACACCTGGCCTTTGGTTGTAGTGTATTTTCCATCGGGAAAGCAATATGCCAAAGAAAAGTCATTGTGGGTATCAATCGAAATAATACGATCGTGCAGTGCATCTACCTCAGCATCGGTCACTTGACGCTGAGCCACTGTGATTATAGGTATTACGGTCATAATCAATAAAATAATTCGTTTCATCACTCTATTTTCACTTTATTTTAGCAGGCTCAAAGATAAGGCTTTTAGTAAGATTCTACAAATCTATTTCTGAAATTAATTTAATAATTATAGTGTGTCGCGTTTGAAAATTGGGCAAAAAAGAGTATCTTTGTCATCGAAATTCCGTGACCAGATGATTATTAGCAAAGCCCAATTTAAGTGCAGCAGCCAAAAGTTGCAACAGATTCCCGATGACAAGCTCCACGAGTTTGCATTCATCGGCCGAAGTAACGTGGGCAAATCGTCGCTGATCAATATGCTTACCCAACGTCAGTTGGCCAAGGTTTCGGGTACACCGGGCAAGACTCGCCTGATCAACCACTTCATCATCAACGATCAATGGTATCTGGTCGATCTGCCGGGTTATGGTTATGCACGTGTGTCGAAAGATGTGCGCGGAGGATTCTCGAAACTCATCACCGATTACGTAACCAAGTGTCGCAAGTTGCACTTCCTGTTTGTGCTGGTAGATTCGCGCCTCGAACCGCAGCGCATTGATATGGAGTTCATTACGATGCTTGGTCAGCAGGGAATTCCATTCGGATTGGTATTCACCAAAGCCGATAAATTGTCAGCCGCACAGCTCAAACGCAGCGTCGAGCGCTACCAGCGTACATTGGCCGAGCAGTGGGAGGAGATGCCCGCAATGTTCGTCAGCTCGTCGGAGAAGGGACGCGGACGCGATGAGATTCTAGACTTTATCGATAAATGTTTGAATGATGTTGAAAAAATCGACATCGAACAGGAATAACGATAGAAATAAAATTGTAATTTTGTAAAACTAACGATCATACCAAACTGTTCTTATGGCTATCCACAAAATCAAATTCTTCGCTTGCCGCGGTTCGCGACCTCTGGCAGAGAAGATCGCACGCAGTTACGGCAGCGAACTCGGCGACTCGCAAGTTCTCGAATTCAGCGATGGTGAATTCCAGCCCGCTTACAACGAGAGTATTCGTGGCTGCACGGTATTCATCATTCAATCGACTTTCCCGCCCGCAGAAAACCTGATGGAGCTTCTGCTGATGATCGACGCCGCTCACCGCGCATCGGCTCACCGCGTAATCGCCGTGATGCCCTACTTCGGCTGGGCTCGCCAGGATCGCAAGGATCGTCCGCGCGTTTCGATCGGTGCAAAGTTGGTTGCTAATCTGTTGCGTGCCGCAGGCGTTGATCGTATTATGACAATGGACCTGCACGCTGATCAGATTCAGGGCTTCTTCGATATTCCCGTTGATCACCTCTACGCAAGTGGCATCTTCGTTCCCTATATCAACTCGCTGGGCATTGAGGATTTGTCGGTAGCTTCGCCCGATATGGGTGGTGCAAAGCGTGCAAGTGCATACGCTAAGTATCTCGGCGCTCCGATGATCATTAGTCACAAGCAGCGCGAGAAGGCTAACGTTGTCGGCAAGATGACCGCTATCGGTGATGTTGAGGGCCGCAACGTGATCATTCTCGACGATATGATCGACACCGCTGGTACAATCACTATGGCAGCCGATATGCTGATGGAGAAGGGTGCAAAGAGTGTTCGCGCCGTTGCATCGCACGCCATTCTGTCGGGTCCCGCTTATGAGCGTATCAACAACAGCTCGTTGAAGGAGGTTATCATCACCGATACCATTCCTCTGGATCAGACAAAGGATCTATCGAAGTTCACCGTGCTGAGCGTTGCCGACATCTTTGCTGACGTTATTGACCGAGTTTACAACTACAAGGAGATCAGCTCGCGCTTCATCTTCTAAGAGTTGCGAGAAGCGATATTCACAATCGAAACAGCCGTTCCTCAATGCGAGGAGCGGCTGTTTTTTTGTTAAAATAACCTTCAAAGTGCATTTTTTGATCTAAAAATTTGGAAAATTCGTGGGGGGGGGTAAATTTGCGCTATATAAACTACTAAAACCGAGCGACTATGAAACGATTATTTGCACTGCTGCTATTGTTATCGACGACCACTCTCACGGGTTGCGATATTCCCGAAGTCGGCTTCTATGAGCGTAGCTATGAGGTTTCGGCTGCGGGCGGCGAGATGATTATCCCCGTACATACGACGGGTATCGACAATGTTAGAATGAGCTACTTGGGTAATAACAATAAAGATTGGTGCCAGATCGTCGAGGTGATCGACTACTACGAAATGACACGCGCGTTGGCGACGTGGGATTCGGGCATCAAGATCAGTTTCACGCCCAACAACTCAGACAAAAAACGCACCGTGCGAATTATTGTCAGCAGCTTTGGCGCCGAGAGTCGAGTTATTATCCGACAGCCTGCATTGTAACTTCACACCAAACTAAAATAAGATGCCGCCCCACGCAATGTGGAGCGGCATCTTATTTTGCAATCGAACAAATCGATTTCTGATGTTTTATCGAACGATTGTTGCCTCACGGTCGGGACCTACCGACACGATCTTCACGGGCACGCCCGTCTGCTGCTCGATG
Source organism: Rikenellaceae bacterium (assembly GCA_017379895.1). GTDB lineage: Bacteria > Bacteroidota > Bacteroidia > Bacteroidales > Rikenellaceae > Alistipes. The sequence goes on from JAFNVH010000078.1 coordinate 41,777, forward strand.
AACTCAACATACGCCTTCAACTCTGCAGGGAAATCCTCGTAGCGACGAATGTCGTTGATGTTGCATTTCCAACCCTTCATCTCAGCATAGATCGGCTTGATCTCGCAATCAACCGAATAGGGGAAGTGATCAACACGCTCGCCATCGATTTCATAACCAACAGCAACCTTGATCGTATCGAAGTCGTTCATCACATCAGCCTTCATCATAATCAGAGCCGTCGCACCGTTGATCATAATCGAATATTTCAGCGCAACCAGGTCCAACCAACCGCAACGACGCTCACGACCCGTCACAGCACCATACTCGTGACCGATATCGCGCAACTGCTTGCCCGTCTCGTCGAACAACTCGGTGGGGAACGGACCGCTACCTACACGAGTGCAATATGCCTTGAAGATACCATACACGTCACCAATACGGTTGGGAGCAACGCCCAGACCCGTACAAGCACCTGCGCAAACGGTATTTGACGATGTAACAAAGGGATACGAGCCGAAATCGACATCAAGCAGAGTACCTTGCGCGCCCTCAGCCAGAACGCTCTTGTCGTTCATCAGCAGGTCGTTAACAGTCTGCTCGCTATCGATGATATTGAACTGCTTGAGGTACTCGATACCATCGAACCACTGCTTCTCCAACTCTGTCACGTCGTACTCATAGTTGAGCGAACGCAACGTAGCATCGTGGCGAGCCTTAGCCGCAGCATAGATCGACTCGAAATCGCGAAAGATATCACCTACACGGATACCGTTACGGCTAATCTTATCAGTATAGGTAGGACCGATACCCTTACCCGTCGTACCGATCTTGGCACTACCCTTTGCTGCCTCGTAAGCAGCGTCGAGCATACGATGAGTAGGCATAATCAGGTGAGCCTTCTTCGAAATATACAGGCGCTTGGTCAGATCGTGACCGCTGGCAGCCAATGCAGTAGCCTCCTCCTTGAACAGAATCGGATCGAGTACAACGCCGTTACCGATAATATTGACCTTGCCGCCCTGGAAAATACCCGAAGGGATCGAGCGCAGGACATACTTCTGTCCCTCGAATTCGAGCGTATGACCCGCATTGGGACCGCCCTGGAAACGTGCCACCACCTCGTAATTAGGCGTCAAAACGTCTATCATTTTACCTTTGCCCTCATCGCCCCATTGCAGGCCGAGTACAACATCTACTTTTTTCATTTGTTCGGTTTTAATTTTTACATTCAGTGCAAAAATAAATTGCTGTCAAAGTTAATGCTTTTTCGCTAAACCCCCAAATAAATTTTCGGCTTTTTCTTTCCGATTGGACTCTTCGGCTACATTTCGGCTATTTATATACACTATATTACGTTAATAGATATTATATCATTTTTTTTTAGTACCTTTGGCCCTTAAAAAATGATACTGTATATGCGAAAATATATCATCGGTTTGCTCATTACGCTATCGCTCTTTGTTGCGAAATCGGCTTCGGCTCAGTACAACAAGGAGTATTTCTTTTGGGTTGGCCGTCACTTTCTGATCGAGAACAACTACTCGGAGGCTATCAAGACGCTCAATATCTTGCTGCGCGTCGATGAGGAGGCCTATGAGGCATACTTCCTGCGCGGCATTGCAAAATACAATCTCGACGACCTGCTGGGTGCCGAGGTCGATTTCACGAGCGCCATCGAAAAGAATCCTGTATTCACCAACGCCTATACCTATCGCGCTATTACTCGCTCGCGATTAGGTAATTACGACGATGCACTGAAAGATTTTCAGGAGGCAATCGACCTGCGTCCCGACCTCCCGAATCCCTATTACAGCCGAGGCGTTACGCGTCTGCTGAACCAGCAGTTCAAGGAGGCGATCGAGGATTTCGATATGTTCATTCGCCACGACGCGAAGGTCATTGATGCTTACATCAATCGCGGTACAAGCTACCTTTATTTGAAGGATACGGTTGCTGCTTACCACAACTACAATCTGGCAATTCGCACCAATCGCGAGAACCCCGATGGCTACAATCGTCGCGGTGCGCTGTTGATGGCACAGCAGAAGTACGAAGATGCATTGGTCGATTTCAATAAGGCAGTCGAGTGCGATTCGAGTTATCTTGTTTCGTTCTTCAATCGTGCAATTGTTCATTCGCACTTGAATCGTCCCGTCGAGTCGCTGGCAGATTTCGACCGCACCATTGAGCTCGACTCGGCAAACTCGCTCGCCTACTTCAACCGCGCTATCGTGCGTTCGCAGATTGGCGACTACAACCGTGCGTTGGAAGACTACAACCAAGTGGCTTACTACACGCCCGAGAACGTTCTGGTTTACTACAATCGCGCGTTGTTGCACACCCAGTTGGGTGATCTGAGAGCAGCTCTGCACGATTACGACAAGGCGATCGAGCTCTATCCCGACTTTGCAAATGCCTATATCAATCGCGGTAATATTCGATATATGTTGCGCGATACGAAGGGTGCTCGTCAGGATCGCCAGACAGCCGATCGTAAGATTGCTGAGTATCGTTCGAAGTTGAAGGACAGTGTTTCGTATTCGATCTACTCGGACACCACGCACCGTTTCGATCAGTTGCTCTCGTTCGATACTAAGATGGCTGGTAGCAACTTCGAGCGCATTACAACACACACATCGGGCGAGAATCTGGCTCTTATGCCACTGTTCCGCTTCACGATTACACGCGCTGATAGCGTAACGACAATCGACCCGAAACGCTACCACCTACAACGTGTCGAGGATTTTGTGGCACAACTCGCACAGCCCGACTTGAAGCTCTCGCGTCGTGAGTGCGACATTCCGATCGACTCACTTGTCGATCTCGATGCTCGTCTGGCAGAGCGCATTATAGAGCACGTTGATGATTGGCAGCCGCTGTTCTTACGCGGTATCACTCAGTCACTTATCAAGCAGTATACCAATGCCGTTGCAACATACGCCGCCGCCATCGAGCGCGCACCGAGCAACCCGTTCCTGTACTTGAATCGCTCGACGACGCAGGCTGAGATGATCGACTTTATCTCGTCGATCGACAACTCATATCAGCGCATTACGATCGACGCCGATCCGGTCAATCGTCTACAAAATGCATCGGCCCGTTCGTACAACTACGATGAGGCGATTGCCGACTTGAACAAGGCGATCAAACTCTATCCGCAGTTCGCATACGCCTACTACAACCGCGCCAACTTGCAGGCTCTGTCGGGCAAGCTACCTGAGGCATTCGACGACTACTCGAAGGCTATCGAGCTGTGGCCGAACTTCGCCGAGGCGTACTACAATCGCGGCTTGGTGCAGATCTATATGAAGGATACGCGCAAGGGTTGCCTCGACCTGAGCAAGGCGGGTGAGCTGGGCATTGCAAATGCTTATCAGTTGCTGCAACGCTACGCAACGGCTAAACACGATTAAAAACAATTAAAACAAACTAATAATTCAAACAACAATGGTAAAAGCAATTCAAAAAAAGTTGAGCGAATCGAAGACCGCGCGTTGGAGCGTCCTCGCGCTTGTTTCGTTCACGATGATGTGCGCCTACTTCATCTCGGACATTATGTCGCCGCTCAAGACTCTCCTCGAGAAGGAGATCGCTGACGGTGGTCTGGGTTGGACCTCGATGGACTTCGGCGTATTCAATTTCTCGTACGGTTGGTTCACCGTATTCCTGTTTATGCTCATTATCGGTGGTATTATCCTCGATAAGTGGGGCACCAAGTTCACCGGTGTGCTAGCTACCGGCCTGATGCTGGGCGGTGTGGCTATCAAGTACTTCGTTATCGAGTACACCGTGCAGAATCCCGATTTCGCAGCTCAGACACTGCCTTGGTTGGGTAATATCCACTCGTCGTTGCTCTACATCTCGTTGGGTTATGCAACCTTCTGCCTCGGTTCGGAGATCGCAGGTATCACCGTAACCCGTATCATCGCTCGTTGGTTCGCAGGTCGTGAGCTGGCGCTGGCGCTCGGTTTGCAGGTGGCTACTGCTCGTTTGGGTACGGCTGCTGCATTCGTGCTCTGCCCGATGTTGCCCGAGTGGTTCAACTTCCAGATCTCGGCTCCCGTGATGGTCGGTTTGGCGATTATGTGCATCGGTTTGATCACCTACCTGGTATTCTGCGTGATGGACGCTCGTCTGGATAAGGAGGAGAGCGAGTCGAACGTTGAGCAGGAGGAGCCCTTCCGCGTGCGCGACATCATCGACATCATCAAAGTGCCTGCATTCTGGTATATCGCAATTCTCTGCTTGGTGTTCTACTCGGCTGTGTTCCCCTTCTTGAAGAACGCTACCGACTTTATGTTCAACAAGTACCCTATCGATTTCGCATACGCTTCGTGGATCCCCGCAATGTTGCCCTTCGGCACCATTCTGCTGACCCCGATCTTCGGCCGTATCTACGATAAGGTGGGTCGCGGTGCTTCGCTAATGTTGATTGGCTCGGTGCTGTTGGCATTCGTTCACGTGGTATTCGCAATGCCGCAGATCACCAGCGTGGCTGTCGCTATCGCAATGATGATCGTACTGGGTATCGCTTTTTCGTTGGTTCCGTCGGCTATGTGGCCCGCAGTGACCAAGATCGTTGAGCCCAAGAAGCTCGGCTCGGCTTATGCGCTGATCTTCTGGTTGCAGAACGTAGGTCTGATGGGTGTGCCCCTGCTGATCAACTGGGTATTGAACGAGTATTGCATCATCGGCACTCAGACGCTCGACGGCGCTATCATCAACAAGTACGACTATACCACTCCGATGGTTATCTTCGCGGCTCTGTCGTTCACTGCAATCATCTTCGCTATCCTGCTCAAGCGCGAGGATAAGCGTAAGGGTTACGGTATCGAGGAGAAGAAATAACGAACCTAAGCTGTTCTAAAACTCTGCGGGTGCGATCTTACAAATGGATCGCACTCGCTTTTTATTGCTATTCGCACTTTTTTCGCTACATTTGCGGTCTAATCCCCTAAACTCCCAAATATGGCAGCAAAGACAACTTATAACTTTATAGCCGATCCTCAGGACGTTGATTTCTCGTTGCGAATGTCGATCTCGAAACTGATCGCGAAGACTCTGCACGTCGCAGGCTTCGACGCTGACAGCAAAGGATTCGGCATCCGCGCACTGAAACCCGAAAATCGTTCGTGGGTGCTCTCGCGTATGGCAGTCGAAATAGATCGCCGCCCGATGGAGTACACTCCTTATAATATTACTACGTGGGTGAGCGACTATGGTCGCGCAATGAGTACCCGTAACTTTGTACTCGACTGCGAGGGCGAGGTCTTCGGTCGCGCTACGACACAATGGTCGATGATCGACTTCAACACGCGTCGCGCGGTTGATTTGCGCTATCTGGCCGATCACAACGATGCTGTTTGGGACGAAGTGCCGCCCATCGAGCGTGCAGGTAAATTGGCTGCCGTTGAACCCGAGAATACCTTGGTGCACCGGGTGGCATATAGCGACATCGACTTCAATCGTCATATGAATTCGCTGCGTTATTTCGATCTGATGCTCGACTGCCTACCGATTGAGTTGCACGAAACAAATCGTCCAGTACGTATCGAAATTAACTTCCTGAATGAAACCCGCTATGGTCAAACCCTGACAATCGGCTATCGTCACGAGGGTGATCGTTGGGAGTTCGAAGTCGCAACCGACGAAGGCGTTGTAGCTTGCCGAACCACATTCGAGTGGCGCTAAATCAATAGAAAAATAGCCGTCAGGAATCACCCCGACGGCTATTAAAACAAAAAAGGGTAAGCTACTTATATCGCACCGCTACAACCACCTACCCTTGCTTGCTTCCGCACCTGGGGGATTCAGTAGGAGCTGGTCGTATAAGACTTACCCGAGTGCAAATGTACGGATTTTTCTTATATTTGCAAAAAAATTACAACCGAAATGAAAAAAACACTTATTTGGATATTCGCCGCAGCAGTCGTTTTGGGTGCTGCCGCAGCCGCTTGGGGCATCATCTCGTTCAAGGGTAACGCAGTGAAACAGAGCGCAGAAATCTATCTCTCGAAGCGCTCGGACTACACCACTCTGATCGATTCGCTCAAACCAAAAATCGGACACCATCTGGCATTCGACATTTATGCCAAACGCCTCAATTTGGAGCAAACTTTCAAGCCTGGACACTATATTCTCAATGAAGGAATGGACGTGATTGAGATCGTTCGAATGATTAAACTCGGTATGCAAACACCCATAAACGTCACCTTCAACAACGCCAAAACACCCGCCTATTTGGCCGGAAAACTCGCACGACAGATCGACGCCGACTCAGCAGAAATTGCGGCTGTACTGACCGACCAAGCGATAGCAGAAAAGTATGGTTTCAAGAATCCGCTGACAATGTTCTCGATATTTGTACCCAACACATACGAACTCTATTGGACCGTATCACCCGAGCAGATCGTTGAGCGTATGAACAAGGAGTACGAGGCTTTTTGGGCTGATCGTGACGCAAAGCGCAAACGCAGCGGATTGTCGCGTTTGGAGGTAATGACCTTGGCTTCAATCGTTTATGAGGAGACGCGCGCAACCGACGAAATGGCAACCGTAGCGGGCGTCTATATCAATCGTTTGAAGAAAGGTATGCCGTTGCAGGCCGACCCGACGGTGAAATATGCCGTTGGTGATTTCACCTTGCGCCGAATCCTGCACAAGCATCTGCGCGTCGATTCGCCCTACAATACCTATAAAAACAGAGGACTACCCCCCTCACCTATTTGTATGCCCTCGATCGCGGCTATTGACGGCGTGCTGAATTTCGAGAAACACAACTATATCTATTTCTGCGCACGCCCCACATTCGACGGTCATCACAACTTTGCGGCGACATACATCGAACACCTGCGTAACGCCCGCGCTTACACCAAAGAGTTGAACAAACGAAAGATTTATAAGTAAACGAAAAAGCCGCCCTCGCAAGGCGGCTTTTTTATTTAGAACAGGCGTTGCATCATCACCACATCGCGCCAACCGTCCGCGGCTAAGCGCCAGCGACGACGCACACCGCACTCTTCGAATTGACAGCCCGAAAACAGAGCTCGACAAACCACGTTATCGGTATCGATATCACAATACAACTGATTGAGCATCAGGACATCACGAGCATACTCAACAAGCAGAGCCAATGCCTCCGAAGCATAACCTCGGCAGCGCTCACCATCAGCCACCAACACCCCCACGCCTGCACGTCGATTCAGCGGATCGAAATCGAACAAATCGACCGCACCGACCGCCGTTGCATCATCGTTGCGAGCAATGACCAGACGCAACTGATGAGTGCGCCAAATGTCGTACTGCTGCTGCTCGATAAACGCCCTCAAAATCTCACGCGAGAAGGGCGCAACTGTACCGCTCACACCCCATACCGCAGGGTCATTCTCCCAGCGATACATCGGCTCGACATCGTTCGGCTCGAGCGCACGAAGGTGAATATTTTGACCTCGAAGAAGCATAATTTACAAACCAATAATCTTATTGCGAATCAACATCGCAACACCCCAAGCACCCGCACTATCGTCAAGCTGCGACACTCGGAATTTGGTATCTTTATAGACGAGATTGAGCGAATATTTATTGGTTGCCGACTTCAAAGGCAACATCAGATAGTCACCCGCTGCCGCCAGATTACCACCAATAACGACCGTTTCGGGGTTGAAAATATTGATCAAAAATGCAACACTCTTACCGATTTTTTCGCCCGCTTCCTCGATCAATTCGATCGAAAGATTATCGTCCTTGCGAGCCGCATCGATAATATCGTCAATATGCACAACGCCCTCAGTATCAACCTTATCACGTAGAATTGAATTGACACCCGAGCGAATCATTCCGACCATCTTCTGCTCGATAGCAACACCCGAAACTTCGGTTTCGAGGCAACCCTTCTTGCCGCACGGACAGATGATCTCGTTATCGAAGAACGGCGTGTGACCAAACTCGCCCGCAAAGCCGCTCTTGCCATAATATAGTTCGCCCTTCATCACAATACCAATCGCTACACCACGACCCAAGTAGAGATAGACCATATTGTTCTTAGGCGTGTCGGTCAAAGCACACTCGGCAAAGCAACGCGCACGGGTATCATTTTCGAGCAGTACACGCACTCCAACACGCGATTCAAGAATCTCGCGCAAAGAGAGATCGCTCGAAGTGAAATACTTATAACTGCAACCCGTATCGGGATTAACTCGGCCAGCGATGCAAACACCGACACCCAAAATCTTGCTACGATCAACACCCGAATGGTCGATAAATTCGGTAATAAGTGTACATATCTTTTCGAGGCACTGGGGACGATCCTCCAACTCGAAATTCTCCTCACGATGGTGACGTATCACATTGTTTTGCAGGTCAGTAAGCACGAACATCATATAGTCGCGTGCAATCTCGACTCCCACAAAATAGATCGCCGAATTGGCCAGTCCAAAGATGTTCGGACGACGACCGCCAGGGGTCTCGACCTTACCATTATCGGTCACAATATCCTCCTGAACCAGCTCCTGCACCAACTTGGTTATGGTCGGCACGCTGATGTGCAATTCCTTGGTCAATTCGGCCAGCGTACACTGACCGTGCAAAGCCATATATGCAATAATATTTCGTTTGATGAGGCTATTTTTATGAGTAACGCCCTTCATCATATCGTCTTCGTGCTGATTGAAAAATTCTTTTAATGATGTCATAGAATTTTACTATTTACAAACGCAATTATTTAACAAAATTAATAAAGATTTTCAATAATGCAAGACCTATTTGCGAGTTTTTTCAATTTATCAACCCTCACAAACACGAAAAATGGGCACAAAGGTGGCTTCTACGCACCTCTGCGCCCATTTTTATTTGGTGAAAAAATTTCTCTTCTACAACGTTGCTTTTGACACCGCATCAGCCTCGCGGCTGACTTTCTTGATCAAACCTTGAAGCACCGCACCAGGGCCTAGCTCAACAAACGAATCAGCTCCATCAGCCAACATATTCTGCACAATATAGGTCCAACGCACGGGAGCCGTAAGCTGCGCAATCAGGTTAGCCTTGATCTGCTCGGGATCGGTATAAGGTTTAGCATCAACATTCTGATATACAGGGCAGATAGGCGTCTTAAACGGAGCAGCCTCGATCGCGGCCTGCAACTCAACCTTAGCAGGCTCCATCAGCGGCGAGTGGAAAGCACCACCTACGGGCAGACGCAATGCGCGACGAGCACCCGCAGCCTTCAAACGCTCGCAAGCGGCATCGACAGCCTCGATCGAACCCGAGATAACCAACTGACCCGGACAGTTATAGTTTGCAGCCACAACTACCCCATCGACCTCGGCGCAGATATTCTCAACGACCTTATCTTCAAGTCCCAAAACAGCCGCCATTGTCGAAGGCTGAGCATCGCACGCCTGCTGCATTGCAGCCGCACGCTTAGCCACCAAACGCAGACCATCCTCGAAATCCAAGGCACCAGCAGCAACCAATGCACTGAACTCGCCAAGCGAATGGCCAGCAACCATATCGGGTTTGAACTCTTCACCGAGTGCCTTTGCCATAATTACCGAATGAAGGAATACCGCAGGCTGAGTTACGAAGGTCTGTTTCAGATCCTCGTCCGTACCCTCGAACATAATGTCGGTGATGCGGAAGCCGAGTATTTCGTTAGCCTTCTCGAAAAGTTCCTTGGCAGCAGGAACGTTCGTGTAGAGATCCTTACCCATACCAGAGAATTGTGATCCCTGGCCGGGGAATACAAATGCTTTCATAACTTTACCAAGTTAAAGTTTAATATTATTACTCTGCCACAAGACTCTTTGTACTCACTTCTCCCTACCTTGCGACAGCACAAAGGTAACTATTTCGCTAAGAAAATCTACACATTTTGATTAAATGTTGATAACTTACCTTATATAAATAGCGGAAATATGCCAAAATTTTGCTAAAATTGCAAGATTAAATACGGTGCGTAGTGCGCTCTAACCCCATTTCGCACCATAAACACATTAGAAAGACTATGTTAGCAATAATTTATTACTTCATTTTGGCCATCGCTTGTTTTGCGGTATTGATTCTTTCGGCAATTATGGTAGTAGTATTGCGTCCGTTCGATCCTGCACGTCGTTGCATTCACGAGCTGTCGCGCCTGCTGACCCGAATCTTCTTCTGCTGGCCCAAGTGGCGCAAAATCGTGCGTGGCGTGGAGAAGATCGACCGCAAGCAGCCTTACGTAATCACAATCAACCACACAAGTATGGTCGATATCCCGATGCTCTATCATATTCCGCTGAACTTCCGCTGGGTATCGAAGCGCGAGGTGTTTCGTATCCCGTTCTTCGGACAAATGCTGACACTGCACGGCGATATCTGCATCGACCGTTCGTCATCAAGTGCTATGGCTAAGGTGATAACAATGGGCAAGAAATGGATTGGTCGCGGTGCGTCGATCGCAATCTTCCCCGAGGGTACTCGTTCGAAAGATGGCGAGATTCATCGTTTCAAGTCGGGTGCATTCTCGCTGGCTAAGGATGCAGGCGTACCCATTCTGCCCGTAGTGCTGCACGGCTCGGATACGCTTTTCGCGAACGGCTGGCGACTGCCGTGGCGACACACCTTCCGCGTCGAGGTGCTCGATCCCATTCCTGCCGAGGTGGTTGCTTCGATGGAACTGAAAGAGCTGAGCGAGATGGTGCGCGAGAAGATGGTTGCAGCAAAAGAGATGCTCAAAAATATGAACGATTAAACGAACAGGAGAAACAATATAATGGCTGAAACAACAGTACAATACAGCGATTCCGACATTAAAACCCTCAGCACACGCGATCAGATGCGTCTGCGTCCGGGTATGTGGATCGGCAACTTGGGTGACGGCTCGCAACCCGACGACGGTATCTACACCCTGCTCAAAGAGGTGGTAGATAACTCGATCGACGAGTTCATTATGGGTGCGGGTAAGGTTATCGAAATTACTATCGACGAGAACAAGCGCGTGACCGTACGCGACTATGGTCGAGGTATTCCTCTCGATAGTTTGGCTAATGCTGTATCGAAAATCAATACGAGTGGTAAGTATGGCTCGGGCGCGTTTAAGAAGACCGTAGGTCTGAATGGTGTCGGTGTCAAGGCAGTTAACATGATGTCGAGCGAGTTCACGGCTCGAAGTGTCCGCGACGGCGAAGCTCGCACGGTGAGCTACCAGACAGGTCTGGAACTGAGCGACCGACGCGAAAGCGGTGTGCAGGAAAAGAACGGCACAATGATCAGCTACGTGGTTGACGAGGATGTATTCGGCGTGTACGAGTACAATATGGAGTACATCGAGCAGCGTCTGCGCAACTACACCTACCTAAATCAGGGACTGACGATTAAGTTCAACGGCACGTCGTATCACTCGAAGAATGGTCTGCTGGACCTGCTGACCGAGAATATGTCGGGCGAGGAGCCTCTCTATCCCATTATCCACCTCAAAGGTAAGGATATCGAGGTGGCAATTACGCACGGCACAAGCTACGGCGAAACATATTACTCGTTTGTGAATAGCCAAAACACCTTCCGTGGCGGTACACATCAGGCGGCGCTGCGCGAGGCTGTTGCCAAGGTGGTTAAGGAGTTCTATAAGAAAGATTACGATCCGTCGGACGTACGTACCTCGATCGTTGCGGCGATCAGCGTCAATGTCGAAGAACCCGGATTCGACTCGCAGACCAAGACCCGATTGGTGTCGAAGGATATGGAGCCCGAGGGACCGACCGTGCGTCAGTATGTGATCGACTTCCTCAAACAGGAGCTGGATAACTATCTGCATAAACACCCCGACACCGCAGGCGTGCTCAACAAGAAGATTCTCGAAAACGAAAAGGAGCGCAAAGCGATTTCGGGCGTACAGAAGAAGGCGCGCGAGATTGCTAAGAAGGTGTCACTCAACAACAAGAAGTTGCGCGACTGCAAAATTCACCTCACCGACAAGAACGATCGTGCCGAAGAGTCGATGATCTTCATCACGGAGGGTAACTCGGCGTCGGGTTCGATCACCAAGAGCCGCGACGCTCAGACACAGGCTGTATTCTCGCTGCGTGGTAAGCCGCTGAACTGTTTTGGTTTGACCAAGAAGGTGGTTTACGACTTCGAGGAGTTCAATCTGTTGCAGGCTGCACTGAATATTGAGGAGGATATGGATAACCTGCGCTACAACAAGGTGATCATCGCAACCGATGCCGATGTCGACGGTATGCACATCCGACTGCTGTTGATGACCTTCTTCCTGCAATTCTTCCCCGATGTGATTCGTCAGGGTCACCTCTATGTGTTGCAGACACCGCTGTTCCGCGTGCGCAACAAGAAGGAAACACACTACTGTTATAACGAGGAGGAGAAGCAGCGCGCAATTATCAAGTGCGGTGCTACGGCCGAGATCACTCGATTCAAAGGTCTTGGTGAGATTTCGCCCGAGGAGTTCGGCGAGTTCATTGGTGAGAAGATGCGTCTGGACAAGGTGCGTCTGACCAAAGACGATCCTATTCACGATATGTTGGAGTTCTATATGGGTAAGAACACTTACGACCGCCAGAACTTTATCATCAACAACCTGCGCATCGAGGAGGATCTGATCGAGAATATGGACAAATACAACTCGACCGAGGCCGAAGCGGTTTAAGCATTTTTTGATTTTGGAATAAGAGAAAACAACACGATAAATGGACGAAAATAATATTATAACCGAAGAGTTAAACGTGGCCGAGGAGCAGATCTCGCAGCGCCCGAGCGGTAAGTTCGGCAAGCTGATGGAGGATGCGAGCGGCACGCGTAAGCTCACGGGGATGTATAAGAATTGGTTTCTGGATTACGCTTCGTATGTAATCTTGGAGCGTGCTGTGCCCCACGTCGAAGATGGTCTGAAACCTGTACAACGACGTATCCTGCACTCGATGAAGCGTATGGACGACGGCCGCTACAACAAGGTGGCGAACATCGTCGGTCATACTATGCAGTTCCACCCGCACGGCGACGCCTCGATTGGTGATGCGCTGGTGCAGCTCGGACAGAAGGATCTGTTGATCGACTGCCAGGGAAACTGGGGTAACATCCTGACGGGTGACGCGGCAGCAGCTTCGCGTTATATCGAGGCTCGATTGTCGAAATTCGCGCTCGAGGTAGTTTTCAACCCAAAAACAACCGAGTGGATGGCGTCATATGATGGTCGTAATCAGGAACCTGTGACGCTGCCCGTTAAGTTCCCGCTGCTGCTGGCGCAAGGCGTGGAGGGTATCGCTGTAGGTTTGGCATCGAAGATCCTGCCCCACAACTTCAATGAGTTGATTGACGCCTGCGTGGCACACTTGCAGGGCGAGGAATTTACCCTGATGCCCGACTTCCCGACGGGTGGTTTGGTTGATTGCTCGCGCTATAATGACGGTCTGCGCGGTGGTGCGGTGAAGATTCGCGCGCGCATTTCGAAGATTGACAAGCGCACGCTGGCTATCACCGAGATTCCGTTTACGACTACAACCGAGAGTATCAAGGAGTCAATCGTCAAGGCTAACGACAAGGGCAAGATCAAGATCCGCAAGGTGGAGGACAACACCGCGCAGAAGGTCGAGATCATCGTTCACGTTGCACCCGACGAGTCGACCGACAAGACGATCGACGCACTCTACGCATTTACCGATTGCGAGGTGTCGATTTCGCCCAACTCGTGCGTGATTTATGAAGATAAACCTCATTTCTTGGGAGTGAGCGAGATCCTGCGCCGCTCAGCCGAGCATACTAAGGCTCTATTGAAGCAGGAGTTGGAGATTAAGCTCGACGAGTTGAACGGTCAGTGGCATTCGACCTCGCTCGAAAAGATCTTCATCGAGAACAAACTTTATCAGCTGATTGAGGGTTGCCGCTCGCGCGAGGAGGCTTACGAGGCTGTCGACAAGGGTTTGGAGCCATTCAAGAAGTTGTTGCAGCGTGAGGTTACGCGCGACGACGTGATTAAGCTGACTCAGTTGCAGTTCATTCGCATTTCGAAATACGATTCGGCGAAGGCCGATGAGTTGATTCGCGGTATCGAGGAGGATATTCGCAAGGTTAATCACGACCTGAAACATCTGACTGAGTATGCCGTTGCCTACTACAACCGCATTAAGGAGAAGTATGGTAAGGGCCGCGAGCGCCGCAGTGAGTTGCGCGAGTTCGATTCGATCGAGGCAGCTAAGGTAGTTGTGGCAAATGCCAAGCTCTATGTCAATCGTGCCGAGGGATTCTTCGGTATCGGTGCCTCGATGCGCAAAGATGAGTTCGTATGCGACTGCTCGGATCTGGACGAGGTACTGGTGATGACTAAGGATGGTCGCTATGAGGTTACGAAGGTGCAGGACAAGGCATTCTTCGATAAGAACATATATTATATAGGTATATTCAAGCGCAACGACGAGCGCACGATTTACAATATTCTCTATCGTGACGGCAAGGCGGGCGCAATTATGATGAAGCGCTGCGCTATCAAAGGCGTTACGCGCGATAAGGTTTACGACATCACGAAGGGTACACCCAAGAGCGAGGTGATCTATATGACTGTCAATCCCAATGGCGAGGCTGAGGTATTGAAGGTATACTTCAAGCCGCGTCCGCGATTGAAGCGCGCGATTGTCGATCTCGATTTCTCGACGCTCGCAATCAAGGGTCGCCAGAGTCAGGGTAATCTGTTCTCGCGCTATGGCATCCACAAGATCGTGATGAAGGAGCGTGGCACATCGACCCTCGGCGGACAGGACATCTATTTCGACGAGGATATTATGCGCCTTAACTCGGACGGTCGCGGTCGTCTGCTCGGCGAGTTCAGCGGCGACGATCGCATTATTGTGATGACTGCCAAGAACTTATATTACACGACGGGGTACGACCTGGGTCATCACTTCCCCGAGGATCTGATCAGCGTCGAGAAGTTTGACTCGGCACGTGTCTACTCGGTGGTTTACTTCGACAAGGTAGCGGGTTACTTCTACCTCAAACGCTTCAATGCTGAGTCGGGCGACAAGATGCAATATTTCCTCGACGAAGACGGCTCGATGCAGTTGATTGCAATTTCGACTGACGATCGTCCCCGCTTGGAGATCACATACAAGGGTGCTCAGGCGTCGCGCCCGGCAGATACGGTAACCGTTGCTGACTTTATCGGCATCAAGAGCCACCGCGCAAAGGGCAAGCGATTGTCAACTTACGACATTGACACGCTGACGTTTATCGAGCCTGAGGAGGTTCCCGAAGAGGAGCAGCTGACGCAACCCGTAGTGGCCGAGCCAATCGTTACTGAGGCAAACGAGGATGTCGATTTTGAGATCATTCGCAATGCGCCCGACGAGGAGATGGATAGTGGCGAGCAATTGAATTTGTTCTAAAAAAACGAGTTGCGATGAAGTTGTTTCTGATCGGATATATGGGTTGTGGCAAGAGCTCACTCGGGCGTCGTTTGGCGCACCGATTTGCGATCGATTTTGTCGATATGGACAAGGCGATTGAGGCTGAGGCCGCGATGACCATTCCCCAGATATTCGCAACAGAGGGAGAGGAGGCATTCCGCAAACGCGAGCGCGAGATGATCTCGAAGCTCGGTGCTGCCGAAGGTGATCAGATCATCGCCACAGGTGGTGGAGCGCCCTGCCGTGAGGGTAATTTGGAGTTGCTAAATTCGTTTGGCACGACGATTTACCTCAAACTACCGCCCGATATTCTCGTTTCGCGCCTATGTCGCAACAAGGCCAAACGCCCTTTGATTGCAGGCAAGACCGACGAAGAGGTGGCCGAATTTGTCAGCCGTTCGCTCGGTGAGCGCGAGGTGTACTACCAGCGTGCCTCGATCGTGATCGACTGTGCGGGCAGAAGCGACGACTACATCGTTGAGCATTTGTATAACTTTATGAGATATAACAAGTAAAACAAAATAAATTAAAAGGTTATGGTTCTATTTTTTGCACAAGAAGACAAGATCTACGCAGTGGATAGTTGCGTAGAATTTGATCAGTCGGCAATCGAAAAACTGGAGTGGCTTTTCTCGGGCGCGAAGCTCGTTGAAAGCGATCGTATCGAGGGTAAATTCGTCGGCCCCCGTCGCGAAATGATCACCCCGTGGAGCACCAACGCTGTGGAAATCACTCAGAATATGGGTTTGGAGGGTATTCGCCGTATCGAGGAGTTTTTCGTAGACAGCGACTCGACTCCGTTCGACCCTATGCTGAATCGTCGCTATGATGCACTGGATCAGTCGATCTACATTATCAACAAAGAGCCCGAGAAGATCGTATATATCGACGACATCGAGAGCTACAACCGCGCTGAGGGTCTGGCACTGAGCGAGGAGGAGATCGCATACCTCAGAGAGGTGAGCGAGAAGATGGGTCGCCCGCTGACCGATAGCGAGGTATTCGGTTTCTCGCAGGTAAACTCGGAGCACTGCCGTCATAAGATTTTCGGCGGTACGTTCGTGATCGATGGCGAAGAGAAGCCCTCGTCGCTGTTCAACCTGATCAAGCATACGACCAAAACCAACCCCAATCGCGTAACCTCGGCATACAAGGATAACTGCGCATTTTTGCAGGGTCCCGTTGTTGAGCAGTTTGCTCCCGAGCGCCACGATGTACCTGATTACTTTACGGTTAAGGATTTCGAGAGCGTAATCTCGATCAAGGCCGAGACCCATAACTTCCCCACTACCGTTGAGCCCTTCAATGGTGCTGCAACCGGTACGGGTGGTGAGATCCGCGACCGTATCGCAGGTGGTAAGGGTGCGTTCCCCGTTGCAGGTACTGCGGTGTATATGACCGCTTATCCTCGTCTGGACGACTCGCACTCGTGGGAGGCGCAGATGCCCCCGCGCAAGTGGCTCTATCAGACTCCAGCCGACATTCTGATCAAGGCATCGAATGGCGCAAGCGACTTCGGTAATAAGTTCGGTCAGCCGCTGATCTGCGGTTCGTTGCTCACCTTCGAGCACGGTGAGCAAGGCAAGGAGTTCGGTTACGACAAGGTGATTATGCAGGCTGGTGGTATCGGCTACGGTCGCAAGGTTGACAGCCTGAAAGATGAGCCTACGACGGGCAATAAGGTTGTGTTGCTCGGTGGCGACAACTACCGCATCGGTATGGGTGGTGGCGCAGTATCAAGCGTGGCAACGGGTGAGTATCAGAGCGATATCGAGCTGAACGCTATCCAGCGCTCGAATCCCGAGATGCAGAAGCGTGCCTACAACGCTATCCGCGCCGTGAGCGAGGAGGACAACAACCCCATCATCTCGATTCACGACCACGGTGCAGGCGGTCACTTGAACTGTCTGAGTGAGCTGGTCGAAGCTACGGGAGGTCGCATCGACATCGACCAGCTTCCTATTGGCGATCCTACCCTCTCGCACCGCGAAATCATCGGTAACGAGTCGCAGGAGCGTATGGGTCTGGTGATCGACGCTAAGTATATCGAACACTTGAAGCGTATTGCTGATCGTGAGCGCGCTCCGATGTACACCATTGGTGAGACCACGGGCGATATGCAGTTCACCTTCGTGGATAACCGCACAGGCGAGAAACCTATCGACTGGCAGTTGGAGTATATGTTCGGTAAGGCACCCCGCACGATTATGCGCGACTCGAAGAAGGCAAGCAATTTCGACGAGGTGAAGTACTCGACTACTAATATTATTAAGTACGTCGAGCAGGTGCTCCAAATCGAGGGTGTTGCTTGTAAGGATTGGCTCACCAACAAGGTTGACCGTTCGGTAACGGGTAAGATCGCCGTACAGCAAACCGCAGGTGAGGTGCAGATTCCGTTGAACGACTACGCTGCTGTTGCTATTGATTATCAGGGCAAAGCAGGTATCGCTACGGCTCTCGGTCACGCTCCCGTGGCTGCAATGATCGACTCGAAGGCAGGTTCGCGTCTGGCTATCGGCGAGGCACTGACCAACATCGCATTGGCTCCGCTGAGCTACGGTTTGAAGGGCGTTTCGCTCAGTGCAAACTGGATGTGGCCCTGCCGCAACGAGGGCGAGGACGCACGTCTGTATGACGCTGTGGAGGCTGCAAGCAATATGGCAGTTGAGTTGGGTATCAACATCCCGACCGGTAAGGACTCGCTGTCGATGACTCAGAAATATAAGGACGGTAAGGCTGTGATCGCGCCGGGTACGGTGATCATCACTTCGGCTGCCGAGGTTAGCGACGTGAAGCAGTGTGTTCGTGCTGCGTTGAAGCACGCGCCGAGCAACTTGGTTTATGTTGATATGAGCCGCTCGGAGTTTGAGCTCGGTGGTAGCGCATTCGCACAGACCGTTGGTAAGGTGGGCGATAAGGCTCCCGACATCGCATCGGCAAGCTATTTTGCTGCCGCTTTCGAGGGCGTACAGAAATTGGTGCGCGATGGTAAGGTAATGGCTGGTCACGACGTTTCGGGTGGTGGTTTGATCACTGCTCTGCTCGAAATGACCTTTGCCGACAACTCGACAGGTGCTGAGGTTAACCTCGACGTTCTGGGTGAGAGCGACCTGATCCGCGTATTGTTCAGCGAGAAACCTGCTATGGTACTGCAGGTTGCAGATGCTAAGGCTGTCATTGACGAGTTGAGCGCAATGGGCGTAGACGCATACGATCTGGGTATAGTGAACACCAATCGTCAGTTTGTGGTTAAGGCTTGTGGCGTTGAGTTCGAGCTGTTGCAGAACCACCTGCGCGATCTGTGGTACAAGACTTCGTACCTGCTCGATTGCCGCCAGAGTGGCGAGAAGAAGGCAGCAGAGCGCTACGCAAACTATGCTCAGCAGCCCCTGCAATTCCTCTTCCCCGAGGGCTTCGAGGGCACTTACAAGTCGATCGGTATCGATCCGAAGCGTCGCGAACGCACTGGCGTGAAAGCTGCGATTATTCGTGAAAAAGGTACCAATGGTGAGCGCGAGATGGCTTACTCGCTGTTCCTGGCTGGTTTCGACGTTAAGGACGTGACTATGACCGACTTGGTAAGCGGCCGTGAGACTTTGGAGGACGTGAATATGATCGTCTTCTGCGGTGGTTTCTCGAACTCGGACGTACTCGGCTCGGCTAAGGGTTGGGCTGGTGCATTCCTCTACAACGAGGCAGCTAAGCGCGCATTGGACAACTTCTACGCTCGCGAGGATACTCTCTCGCTCGGTGTCTGCAACGGTTGCCAGCTGATGATCGAGTTGGGTCTGATTACCCCCGAGGACGCTGTTAAGCCGCGTATGTTGCACAACGACAGCCACAAGTTCGAGTCATCGTTCGTAGGCCTGGACGTTGAGCAGAGCAACGCAGTGATGTTCAGCTCATTGGTTGGCTCGAAGCTGGGTATCTGGGTAGCTCACGGCGAGGGTAAGTTCTCGTTGCCTATGGAGGAGAAGCACTACAACATCGCACTGAAATATAGCTATGCAGACTACCCCGCTAACCCCAATGGTAGCGACTACGCCGTAGCAGGTGTTGCATCGGCTGACGGTCGTCACGTAGCGATGATGCCCCACTTGGAGCGCGCTATCAAGCCGTGGAATTGGGCATACTATCCCGAGCAGCGCGAGGACGAAGTTACTCCTTGGATCGAGGCATTCGTCAACGCTCGCAAGTGGATTGAAGAGAGATTGAAGTAAACTGCGTAATAAATTGAATATCAAAAGCGATAATCGCCCCATTGGGGTCTATGATTCAGGATTGGGAGGTTTGAGCGTGTGGCGCGAGCTACACGCCAAGCTGCCCAACGAATCGCTCACGTACCTTGCCGATGGTGCAAACTGCCCATACGGAGGTCGCCCAAAAGAGGAGATTCGTCGTTTTGCCGATGAAGCTGTCGGCAAATTGATAGCCGATGGAGCAAAGATGGTTGTCGTAGCGTGCAATACCGCTACGGCTGCCGCCATCGACTTCTTGCGCGAGAAATATTCGGACACACCGATTGTCGGAATGGAGCCGGCTGTGAAGCCCGCTGCAATGGCAACACGTTCGGGAGTGGTCGGAGTACTGGCTACGGCAGGATCACTCGGCGGCGATCTATTTCTCAAAACATCAGCTCGTTATGCCGATCGTACACGATTCATTGCAGCTGTTGGCGAGGGCTTTGTCGAGATCGTCGAGCAGAGTCAGGAGAACACGTCCGAGGCCGAAATTGTGGTGCGACGTGTGGTTGAGCCGCTTATTGAAGAGGGTGCTGATCAGATCGTTCTTGGTTGCACTCACTACCCTTTCCTGCGCAAAGTAATTGAGCGTGTGATAGGCGATCGCGAGGTTGCGATTATTGATCCCGCACCCGCTGTTGCACGACGTGTTGAGCAGCTGCTCGATCAGTTTGAGTTGCGTGCCGACACTAACAACAAGGCGCAATATGCGTTTCAAACCTTTGCGTCAGATGATTACCTCAAACGTCTTCAAGATAAGGCATTAGAAATCATATCGAGATAATTTGGAGGGGATACTTCGCAGATACATTTTTTTTTCGTATCTTCGTGGAGTAAATTGAATTATTATGCCCTCAAATAAAAATACCAATCCAAAAACAGGTTCCGCCTCGACTAAAAAAGGGGGACAAACAATGCGTTGGACCGTCGGTCTGATAATGCTCTTTGCGGGCATCTATCTGCTGTTGGCCATTCTATTCTATCTGCTCGATTGGAAGGTCGATTGCAGTGCACTGGCCGACTACGCACGATTCAAAGGCAATGACGACCGTTTGGCTATGATTACGTTCGAGAATCTTTGCGGACGTAACGGCGCTATGTTTGCCAACCTACTGATTGGTAAGTCGTTCGGCTTGTTTGGCGTGGTAATTCCATTCCTTTTGATGATCCTAGCGCTGCGTATCACGCGTCTGCACACACTCCATCTCAATCGAATGATGAGCATCGGCGTGCTGATTATGTTGCTCGGAACGCTTACCCTCGGTTTCATTTTCAAGGACGATTGGGGTATTTTTGGCAGCGGTTTGGGCGGTCGCTGGGGCATTGAGGCCGCCACGATCATCACTAAATCGATCGGTCCAATCGGTACAATTTTGGTTATTCTCGTCGGTTGGATTCTGACGGGCGTATATATCAATCGCAGTTTTATAAATAAGGTAAACAAGGCAGGCGAAACGATTGCCGGCGGTAGTTTGAAGGTCGGCAAAGCCGCTATCGGATTGGTAACCAAAGGCGTAGAGAAGGTGCACAAACCCACCGCAACTCCCGAAGTTACTGAGGAGCCTGCGGTCAACAAATCACTCGTTATCGCTGAGCCAGAGATTGCACCCGCGGTCGATCCCATTCGCACCGAAATTACCCCCAAGCCCATTGTCGAGGAGAAGAACGAAGCTGATGATTTTGAAATGGTTACAGTAACGCCCGAGGAGGAAGTTGACGACACTCCGACACCCATCGCTCCCGTCGAAGACGCAGAGGATGACGGTTTGTCGATAACGATCGTTGGCGACGACGAGCCGAGCGATGAGCCTGAGGCTGCGCCCGAGGAGATCGTACCCGCGACCGAAGAGCCAGCTATCAAAAACGGCGACGATGACGGTTTGAAGATTGTCGTTGTCGAACACCAGGATAAGGAGATGAGCGAGAGCGAAATCGACCTCAAAGAGTACGATCCCGCGAAGGATCTACCTAAGTATCAGCGCCCTCCGATCAACTTGCTCGAAGACCATTCGATGGATGTGGAGGTTTCGGATGAGGAGATCTTCGAGAACAAAGAGCAGATCAAGACCACATTGCAAAACTTCGGTATCGCAATCGAGAAGATCAAAGCGACCGTCGGTCCGACTGTGACGCTCTATGAGATCATTCCCGCTCCGGGTATCAAAATCGCTCGAATCAAAAGCCTCGAAGAGGATATTGCCATGAGCCTCAAAGCGTTACGAATTCGCATCATCGCACCTATTCCTGGTAAGGGAACGGTCGGCATTGAGGTTCCGAACAAGGATCGCGATGTGGTTTCGATGCTCTCGGCGATCAAGTCGGCTCGATTCCAGCAGAGCAAATTCGAGTTGCCCATTGTGCTCGGACGTACGATCCAAAACGAAAACTTTGTGATCGACTTGGCGAAAATGCCTCACCTGCTTGTTGCGGGTGCCACAGGTCAAGGTAAGTCGGTGGGACTCAACGCAATAATCACGTCACTGCTGTACAAAAAGCACCCGTCGGAGTTGAAGTTCGTGATGATCGACCCGAAGCGCGTCGAGTTGTCGCTCTATGCGCCACTCGAGAAGCACTTCCTAGCAAAAATGGAGAGCGAAGACGAAGCAATTCTCACTGAGCCACAGAAGGTTATCTATACGCTCAACTCGCTTGTTGTCGAGATGGAGCAGCGTTACGAATTGCTGCGCCAGGCGTCGTGCAAGAAGATTACCGAGTATAACGAGAAGTTCCGCAACCGCCGCCTGAACCCGCAAAAGGGGCATCGATTCCTACCCTATCTGGTGGTTGTGGTCGATGAGTTTGCCGATTTGATTATGACCGCAGGTCGCGAGATCGAGACCCCGATTGTGCGCTTGGCACAGATGGGTCGTGCCGTTGGTCTGCACCTTATCATTGCAACCCAGCGTCCTGAGGTTAAGGTAATTACGGGTCTTATCAAGTCTAATTTCCCTGCGCGTATTGCCTTCCGTGTGATGTCGATGATGGACTCGCGTACGATTATCGACACAACAGGAGCAAACCAGCTGATCGGCTGCGGAGATATGTTGATGAGCCTCAATTCGGAGCTGACACGCGTGCAGTGCGCATTTGTCGATACACCTGAAATTGAGAATATTATATCGTTCATTTCACGCCAGCAGGGATACACCGAGCCCTACGCTCTGCCCGACTACGTACCTGAAAACAGCGAGGCTCCGTCGGCAATGAGTGGCGAGGCAATGCGCTACGACGCCAAGTTTGCCGAGATCGCTCGTTGGTTTGTGCAGAATGGAGGACAGGCCTCGACCTCGTCGATTCAGCGCAATTTTGAGGTAGGTTTCAACCGTGCGGGTCGCATTATGAACCAGCTCGAACGCGCAGGTATCGTCGGTCGCCAAGAGGGCAGCAAACCGCGCGATTTGAAGGTCACCGACATCTACTCACTCGAACGCATTTTGCAAGATTTAGGATTAAGTTAAACATAAAAATACATAGAATGAAAAAGGTTATTGTATTTATTTTCACACTATTGTGCACTATCAACACGTGGGCGCAGGGTGATGACGCGAAGGCTTTGATCAGCCGTCTTTCGGAGCAGATTCGCTCGATGGAGAATTACGAGGTGTCGTTCACCGTCAATAGCGGCGACCAGAAAATCAAGGGTTACTATGCCGTTAGCGGCGAGAAATATTATATTAGCATCGGTGATGCTGAGGTCTTCTGCGATGGCGGTGCACGCTATGAGGTGAATCCTCAGAATAAGGAGGTTACGGTTGATGCTGTCGATACGAAATCGCACAACATTCTGACAAACCCTACTCGCGCATTCGACTTTATCGACGGAGAGTTCGCGTTTGAGATGGTCGGTACGAATAATGGCATTACTACGATTAAGCTGACCTCAACCGCTGAAAATGCTGCTCTAGGCGTTATCTTCGTGGCAATGGACACAGCGACCGCACAGCCTCGTTCGCTGACATACGACGTCGATGGTGCACAAATCGCAATTGAGGTTGCTTCGATCGACGAATTGACTGGAATGGTTGATATCTCGATGTTTACCTTCGACAAGAATAATTATCGCGGATACGAGATTGTTGATTTCAGATAATCCGCTCGAATAACTAAATAAAAAAGCCGCTCCGAGTATGAGGGGCGTTTTTTTCGGTGTCGGCAGCAGAGTTTTGGAGCGACTACTCTCTCAGCTGCTATATCTTACAACGCAAGTAACATACGCTACAAAAAAACAATCCGAACCTGTCGATAATGACAAGTTCGGATTATTTTGCGTTAGTAACGCGTGATTACTCCTCAGTTGCGGGAGCCTCAGCCTCAGCAGCCTCCTCTGCGGGAAGATCAACCTGGTTGGGCATAGTTGCCTGAGTACCGATCTTCTCCATAATAGCCTCGCTATCCTTCGAGATAGCGTTGTTGCTTGCTGCAACGCGCTCGTCGTCCATAACCCATACGGTAGCCAAGCTCAATACTGCAACTGCAATAGCGGTTACCCAAGTTACCTTTTCGAGGAAGTTGTTGGTCTCGCGTACACCTGCAACCTGATTAGCAGCACCGAAGTTAGCGGCCATACCGCTCTTGGGGTTCTGCATCAAAACAGCCAAGATGAGGAAAAGCGCGATGACTGCGATTACGATACAAATAAAAGTCATTGTTATTAGTTTTTAATTGTTTATATTTTTCTCTATTCTCGAAATAATCTCGGCAAAGTAAACACTTTTTTCGGAATTTTGCAAACTTAATTGACGATATATTGCAATTGCCTGCTCGTAAAGCCCCTGTGAGAGGTATATTTCGGCTAAATCCTCGCTCACAAACTCATCATCGGCATCCGAATCGGCCACCAAAGCCACATCGGGGGCTGACTCCTGATCCCCCTGCTCGGCTACGATGCGATAGTCGCCAACATTCAGAAAACGCTCGATAATATCGTCATCGGTCATTGCCGTAAGCGTAGCCACATCGATCGGGTGCAGTGCCAGCGACGATGCTCCACGTGCGTGTAAAGGCAATTCCAAAGCCTCGTCCGCTTTGCCACTTACCAGACTGCGGATAATGCGTGCAGCCGTAAACCACTCGTGACGAGCCAACAATGCATCAAGCTCGGCCACAACAGCCTCACGATCGTGCTTTGCCTGCTCGACCGATGTTGCATCACTCTGCACGGTAAATATATCAATCACACCCATCAGACTACCAATTTGACACAGCAGCATTGAAAATATCATCGACCAGCTTCTCGACAATCTCGGGGATCAATGCCCCTTCAACCTCCTGCAACAACTTGTTCGAATCGTAATCGGCAAAGGCCGAGAAGGTACGATTGTTGATATTATACTGCGGCTCAATCGCGTTCGTAAAGCGCACTCGCACCGTGATTGTCAAGCGGTTAAGCACGGCATACTCCTGACTCGATACCGATGCAGTTGTCGAAGTGTAATTAACAATCTCACCCTCAAAAGCCAAATCACCACCATCGGGAACCTGCTGCAAACGCGTTTGGCGCGAGAAGCGATCTTTCAGTGCCTCGGTCAGAGTCGAGCTAAGGATAGGCGCAACCATCGCCGCATTGTTCGGAAAGTATGCAATGCTGACCGTCTGAGCTGCTGCCGGAATCGACGCACCCGAGAACGAATACTTGACCGTACAGCTCGGCAAGAGCGTCAAGATGGTCGTAACCAACGCTAATGCGATATATTTCAGTTGTTTCATTTTAGTTAATTTTACAATTAAAACTCAGAGATACCCAGTTCCTTGATCTTGCGGTAAAGCGTACGCTCCGACATAAACAACTCACGAGCTGCATCGCGACGGCGACCATTATTATTGCGCAATGCTCGCAGAATCTGCTCACGCTGGGCATCTGCCTTAGTCTGCGCGGGACGCTCCGTCAATTCATTCGTAACGTCTTCGCTATCAGTATATTGTTCAACCTCTTCGTAATCCTTGTCGATAGTCGGCGACGGTAGCAGAGCCTTATACTCGTTCGCAGGCTGGCGATAACTAACGTCAGGCGACTTGTGCAGCGCTTCAGCCAACATTCGTTTTAGGTCGTTGATGTCACTCTTCATATCAAACAGCACCTTGTAGAGCAGTTCGCGTTCGTCGCTCATATCGTTTGCCGAACGGCTATGCGATGAGATCACCGATACCGACTTCACCCCATCCTGATCGGGCAAGTAACGCGACAATATCTGCGGTGTGATCACGCGAGCCTCCTCGATAGCCGAAATCTGCTCGGCAACGTTCTTCAGCTGACGGATATTTCCGCGCCAATAGTACGACTCCAACATCTGACGTGCCTCGTCGCTCAACGTGATCGAGGGCATACGATACTGTAACGCTACGTCCGACGCAAACTTGCGGAACAGCAGATAGATATCACTGCGACGCTCGCGCAGAGGGGGCACCTCGATAGGTACCGTATTCAGTCGATAGTAGAGATCCTCGCGGAAACGGCCATCGGCTATCGCAGTTTGCAACGAGATGTTTGTTGCAGCCACCACGCGAACATTGGTTTTGAGTACCTTCGACGAGCCGACACGCATAAACTCACCCGTTTGCAGCACACGCAACAATCGCACCTGAGTCGAGTGCGGCAACTCGGCCACCTCATCCAAGAAAATCGTACCACCATCAGCCACTTCGAAGTAGCCTTTGCGTGCCTCAGTTGCGCCAGTAAATGCGCCCTTCTCGTGACCAAACAACTCCGAATCAATCGTGCCTTCGGGAATTGCACCACAGTTTACGGCGATATATTGCTGATGCTTACGCGACGAATATGCGTGGATCACCTGCGGAAAAAACTCCTTACCCACACCACTCTCACCGGTAACCAGCACCGATAGATCGGTCGGCGCAACCTTAACCGCAATCTCCAATGCACGATTCAAGGCCTCGCTAGTACCAATTATTCCGAAGCGTTGTTTAAGCGTTTGTAAATCCATAAGTCGTTCTTTTCGTTACTACCCTCGCAGCTTTATTCAACCAGATGAGCATGCTCGATCATCTCATCAGCAGCTACATCGACCTGCTCCATAAAATTCTCCTCGTAGCCATAAATATCGTCCTGATTGCGGCTCGACCACCAACCATAAACGATTGCTCCAATCGCCAGCATCGCAGCCACAATTGCCACAATCACAAACTTATCGACGCCACGACCTGAAGTATTGCCCACATAGCGAATATCGTCCTTCGAGGGGCGCTGAGGCTTACCATAACGCAGGCCCTTGACATACGAATTGGGATCCACCGGCGAGATGTCAAATTTAGGCATATCAACCTTCGGCTCAGGCTGTTCCACAACCTTTTCCTCGACGGGCTGTGCCGGCTCCTCGACAATCGATTCAGCAACGGGCTGCGATTCGGGAACCACCTCGGGTTCAGGCTCTGCAATCGGCTCGGGCGCAGGAGTTTCAACCATCGCTGCGGGCACCGCGATCTCGCGTCCTGCATCGGGGTCATACTCAAAACGATACAAACCGTCCTCGGCCATTGACATTCGGCCAATGCCGTTAAGCGTTGCCACGCCACCACTCTCAACCTTGTGACGAATCTCGAACACAAAGCGATCGATCATATTCATCGCATCGACTGCCGACAAGCCATCAGCCATAAGCTGACGCATCAGCACGCCGTCGTCAATCTTCAACAGCTCGACGAAAATCAGATCACCATTCGACGGATTGACAACAAACGCTCCGAAATTGGGCACAACCAAACGCTTGTTAAGCAACAGGTATCGGGTAATATATTCACAAATCATCGTATCTCAACATTAAATAAAGCGCTCAAAATTACAGTTTTTTTCGCACAATTCGATGATTTCGCGCCTTTTTTTATATAAATATGCGAAAACGGTAGCAAAATAGAAAAATAATCATTTACTTTGCATCACGAATAACGGCGAAAAGTAACTCGATTACTTTGGCACGAAAATCGACAAAGTAACTCACTCGGATTTAAATTACACCCACAACCCGAAATGAAAAACAAGTACATCGATTTGATCGAACAGACGTTCGACTTTCCGCAGGACGAGTTCTCGGTAGAGGACAACGAGCTCTATTTCCACGACATTCCGTTGATGGAGATCATCAAACAGTATGGCACTCCTTTGAAGATTACCTATCTGCCGAAGATCTCTTCGCAGATCAATCGTGCCAAGCGTCTGTTCAATGTAGCAATGGCTAAGGTTGACTATCAAGGTAGCTACAACTACTGCTACTGCACCAAATCGTCGCACTTCTCGTTCGTACTCGAAGAGGCTCTCAAAAATGATATCCACCTCGAGACATCGTCGGCATACGATATTCACATCATTAAAGCCCTCTACGACACGGGCGTGATCGACAAGGATCGCTATATCATCTGCAACGGATTCAAGCGCCCGCAGTATGTTGAGAACATTGCATCGCTGATTAATTCGGGATTCATCAACACTATCCCCGTGATTGACAACAAGGAAGAGATTGATTTGTTTACCGACGTGATCGAGAAGAGTTGCAAGGTGGGTATCCGTATCGCATCGGAGGAGGAGCCTAAGTTTGACTTCTACACCTCGCGTTTGGGTATTCGCTACAACGACATCATCGATTTCTACAAGCAGAAGATCAAGTCGAACAAGAAATTCAAGCTCAAGATGCTGCACTTCTTTATCAATACGGGTATCAAGGACACTGCATACTACTGGAATGAGTTGCGCAAGTGTATTAGCGTATACTGCGAATTGAAGAAGGTATGCCCCGATTTGGATAGCCTGAATATCGGAGGTGGGTTCCCGATCAAGAATTCGCTCAACTTCGAGTACGACTATGAGTACCTGGCTGAGGAGATCGTAGCACAGATCAAGCACTCGTGCAACGAGAATGGCGTGCCCGAGCCCAATATCTTCACCGAGTTTGGTTCGTTCACCGTCGGCGAAAGTGGCGCAGTGCTCTACTCGATTGTCAACCAGAAGCAGCAAAACGACCGCGAGTTCTGGTATATGATCGATAGCTCGTTCATCACTACTTTGCCCGATACGTGGGGGATCAAGCAGCGCTACATTATGCTTGCTATCAACAATTGGGACAAGGAGTACCAGCGCGTTCACTTGGGCGGCTTGACCTGCGACAGCGAGGACTACTACAACGGCGAATCGCACACCAATGCGATCTTCCTCCCCAAGCTATCTGAGAAAGAGACTCAGTATATCGGCTTCTTCCATACGGGAGCATATCAGGAGTCGCTGGGAGGTTTCGGTGGTATTCAGCACTGCCTGATGCCTGCGCCCAAGCATATCATTATCGACCGCGACACAAATGGCGAATATTATACCCGCCTGTTCGCAAAGGAGCAGAGCTACCGCTCGATGATGAGGATTCTGGGTTACTAATAACGTCATCACAAACTACTCTAAGGCTGTATCTCGATTACGAGGTACGGCCTTTTTGGCCATAATTCTATCACTATGGAGCCATCACAAATTTCATCAAAATCGCACATCGGCGAAAAAGTCAAATAGAATCGTAAATTTTGAGAAAATAGTTTGAAAACGTCGATTGAAAAATGTATTTTTGTAGCAATTTTGGCGCGATATTGTAACGCCAATTTACCCAGAGTAGATTTAGAAACTCACATATATTAAATAATGAGCGCAATTTACACGTTTATTGTAATCGTCCTCGGCATTCTCGCCGTGGCAGGCTTATTTGTCGGCGTAACCAATGACGCCGTTAATTTCCTTAACTCAGCAATCGGATCAAAGGCTGCTCCCAAAAAGATTATTCTGTTGGTAGCATCGATTGGTATCATCATCGGTGCCGTGACTTCGAGCGGCATGATGGAGGTTGCGCGTAGCGGTATGTTCGACCCGTCGCTATTCACATTCCACGAAGTGATGATGTTGTATCTGGGTGTGATGTTCGCAAACACCATTCTGCTCGACCTCTACAATACGTGGGGTCTGCCGACTTCGACTACCGTATCGTTGATCTTCTGTTTGTTGGGCTCGGCTATCGCAGTTTCGATCTTCAAGATCGCTGGCACTGACGCTCTGGCATTTACCGACTTGGGTAGTTTCATCAATACCGATCGTGCAATGGGTATCATCGCAGCAATCCTGCTTTCGGTGGTGCTGGCATTCACTTGCGGTATGATCGTAATGTACATCTCGCGACTCATCTTCACATTCCGCTATCACAATATCTTCCGTAATTGGGGCGCGCTGTGGTGCGGTATTTCTATGTCGTCGATTGTATACTTCGCAGTTTTCAAGGGTTTGAAGGCTCCGCTGGCAGGCACTGCATTCATCAACTATGTGAACGAGAATATGGCTATGGCCCTGCTGATTACATGGGTTGTTTGCAGCATCGTTCTGTGGATCTTGCAGCGATTGAATGTTAATATCTTGAAAATAACTATCCTCGCAGGCACATTCGCACTGGCATTGGCATTCGCAGGTAATGACCTCGTGAACTTTATCGGTGTGCCTATCGCAGGTTACGATTCGTTCCAGATGGCTCGTGCTTCGGGTGACACTCAGATGATTATGAGCGGTTTGAAGGATTCTGTTCCTGCGAATTTCAGTATTCTGGTTGCGGCAGGTCTGATTATGGTGGCGACTCTGTGGCTATCGAAAAAATCGACCAACGTATCGGAAACCGAGTTGAAACTCGCGAGCCAGAACGAAGAGGAGCAGCGCTTCGGTTCGTCGGCATTCTCGCGTACGATCGTTCGTGTTGTTATCGGTATGAACAATTGGTACGAGAGCACAATCCCCACCAAAATGAAGGAGGGTATCGAGCGCCGTTTCGCCCCGCTGTCGGAGGAGGAGCGTGGCAGTGCGCAGTATGACCTGATTCGCGCAGCTGTGAACCTGACTACGGCCGCAGCGCTGATCTCGGTTGCAACATCACTTAAATTGCCCCTCTCGACTACCTACGTAACATTCATGGTTGCAATGGGTTCGTCACTGGCTGACCGCGCTTGGGGTCGTGAGAGCGCCGTATATCGTATTTCGGGCGTAATGACCGTTGTTGCGGGTTGGTTCGTAACCGGTTTGGGAGCATTCCTTATCGCGTTGGTGGTTGGTCTGGCGCTGATCTACGGCGGCACAATTGCAACGATCGCAATCTCGGTTCTGTGCGGTTATATGCTGATTCACGGCAACATCAAGAACAACAAGAAGGAAGAAAAAGATACTACCGAGAAGGCAGAGGTTAAGGCAGACAACGTTTTGCAGCAGTGCGTCGAGGAGGTCTGCAACACGATGGAACGTATCACCCGCATCTACGACCGTACACTGATCGCGGTGTTCAAGGAGAATCGCAAGGTACTGCGTGAAATGGTGAAGGAGTCGAATGATCTGTTCTACATCTCGCGCGAGCGCAAATATCAGGTAATGCCTACATTGCAGAAACTGCAAGATAGTGATATCGACACCGCACACTACTACGTTCAGGTTGTTGATTATCTGAGCGAGGCGACTAAGGCGCTGGTACATATCACTCGTCCCTGCTTCGACCATATCGACAACAACCACGAGGGTATGACCAAAGAGCAGATCGAGGATCTGATGCACATCAACGATGAGGTTGAGTCGATATATCGTCATATCAACCAGATGTTGAAGAACAACGATTTCAAGAATATCGATCAGATTTTGGAGCAGCGTGACCGTCTCTTCGAGTCGATTGCCGAGGCTATCAAGCGTCAGCTCAAGCGCATCAAGAACAAGGAGACCAGCACCCGTTCAAGTATGCTCTACCTGAACATCCTGAACGAGACCAAGACCCTTGTCTTGCAGTCGCGTAACCTGCTCAAATCGCAGCGCTACTTCCTCGAACATCAGTCGAATAAGTAACCTGTCGATACACAACGAAAAGCGGAGCTACATTCAATTGTAGCTCCGCTTTTATATTTACTATTCCGCGCTGGTTATAGGCTCGGCAATTTGCGATCCTTCTCCGAAATAATCAGTTGCGACGGCTCGATACCCCACTGTTCCAATTGCCAATCGACGGCCACAGTCGAGTCGTTCCACGCAATACCTCCCTCATCGTGCGGAGCGTAATAGCGGCTACATTTGTAGCTTAGGCGTGTACCGTCTTCCAAGGCGAGAAAACCGTGCGCAAAACCCTCGGGAATAAACATTTGACGTCGATTTTCGGCCGTTAGCAGTTCGGCGTGCCACTTACCATAGGTTGCGCTACCCTCGCGTAAATCGACTGCAACATCGAGCAATGCTCCACTCACCGCACGTACCAACTTGGCCTGCGGCTCAGTGCGTTGGAAGTGCATACCGCGTAGCACGCCACGAGCCGACATCGACTCATTCTCCTGCACGAAGAGAGTCGAAATGCCCGCCTCGGCATAGTCGCTCTCGCGGAATGTTTCCATAAAATAGCCACGCGCATCACCAAAAACTTGCGGCTCGATCACGACCAGACCCTCGATCGGGGGATATGTAAATCGAAAATTCATTCTCTCGTAGCTTTGTTATAGCACAAAATTAGTAATTTTCGGCGAAGTCGCGCAATCCTTCGCTCGGAAATGTTCATTTTACATATATAAAAATAGGGATTCGCCCCTCGGAGCAAATCCCTAATCAATAAATTTATGCAATCAGTCGACTACTTATCGAAACGACCGTGACACTGCTTGTACTTCTTACCCGAGCCGCAGGGACAAAGTTCATTACGGCCGACCTTCTTCTCAACCTGAACGGGCGCAGGCTTACTCTTCTCGCCTGCACCTGCCTGAGCAGCTGCCTGCATACGCGACGCCTGCAACTTATTCACATCAACCTTGGGACGGTGCTGACGCTGCGGCTGCGGAGTTGCGCTATTCTCGCGAATGGGAAGGAATGCCTTATTCAAGATCGACAGAACCTCACGATTGATCTTGGCCAACATCTTGCTGAACAATTCAAACGACTCGAACTTGTAGATCATCAGAGGATCCTTCTGCTCGTAGGTTGCATTCTGAACACTCTGGCGCAGATCGTCCATCTCACGCAAGTGCTCACGCCAGTTATCGTCGATAGTGGTGAACATCACCATCTTGGTGAACATACGGAAGATCTCGGCGCAATTCGTATCCTTGCAACGCTGAACGTTTACCGCTACATTATAACCCAACGTACCGTCCGTTACGGGAACATAAATCGACGAATCCATCATATCCTTACGATCCTCATAAACTCGCTCCATAACCGGTGCGATGAGATCGGCAATAGCCTTGGCACGTCGCGAATAAGCCTCCTGCAAATCCTTGATCAGCAACTCGATCAACTCAATGGGTTTAGCCGACTGATAGGTCTTCTCGTCGAACGAAGGACGGATTGCAACCTGGCGGATCAACTCAACGCCAAAGTCCTCGAAATCAACGCCGTTATTCTCCTCGACAAATGCCTGAGCGAAATCAACCATAATATTATTGAGGTCGATATCGATACGCTCGCCATAGAGCGCGTGGCGACGACGAGTATAGATCACCTCACGCTGCGAGTTCATCACGTCGTCATACTCCAACAGACGCTTACGGATACCGAAGTTGTTCTCCTCAACCTTCTTCTGGGCGCGCTCGATAGCCTTCGACATCATCGAAGCCTGAATAACCTCGCCATCCTGGATACCCATACGGTCCATCATCGATGCAATACGCTCCGAACCGAACAAACGCATCAGATCGTCTTC
>JAFNVH010000079.1 GCA_017379895.1 Rikenellaceae bacterium
AGAACCTCTCGTCGTTAATGGGCAAGTATGGCGAAGAGGGCGATAAGTTGCTCTTCAAGGTGCTCAATTCGGGTGATTTCGCCGCTAAGGTTGCACCCGAAGAGTTGGCAAACTCGAACGCATTGGCGGCAAAGATCTGCGAGAAGGGTCTGCGCTACGACCTGACCGTTCCGTTTGCTCGCTACGTTGTTCAGCACCAGAACGAGATTTCGTTCCCCTTCAAACGCTATCAGGTGCAGCCCGTGTGGCGTGCCGACCGTCCGCAGAAGGGTCGCTACCGCGAGTTCTATCAGTGTGATGTCGATGTGATCGGCTCGCGCAGTTTGATGAACGAGGTGGAGTTGGTACGCATTGTCGAGCGCGTATTCCGCAAGCTAGGCATTCGCGTGGTGCTCAAGATGAACAACCGCAAGATTCTCTACGGTATTGCCGAAACGATCGGTTATGCCGACAAGATGATTGATATCACCGTTGCTATCGACAAGTTGGAGAAGATCGGTCTCGACGCTGTTAATGCCGAGCTCGTTGAGCGAGGTATCGACGCTGAGTCAGTAGCTCGTCTGCGCCCGATCTTGGAGCTGGAGGGCGACAATATGTCGAAACTCGCAAAGCTCGAAGAGGTGATTGGCGAGAGCGAGACGGGTCGATTGGGTATCGAGGAGATGCGCACAATCTTCGGCTATACTGAGGCGCTGGGCGTGGCACTCGATGTTGAGCTCGATCTGTCATTGGCACGCGGTTTGAACTACTATACAGGTGCGATTTTCGAGGTTAAAGCTCTCGACTATGCTATCGGTAGTATCTGCGGTGGTGGTCGCTATGATGACCTGACGGGTATCTTCGGTATGCCGGGTATGTCGGGTGTAGGTATCTCGTTCGGTGCCGACCGTATCTACGACGTGATGTGCGGCTTGGAACTCTTTCCTGCCGACACAATGGTTACGACCAAGGTGTTGTTTGTCAATCTTGGCGAGCAGGAGCAGTTGGCGTCGATGCGTGCAGTCGATGCGTTACGCACGGCAGGTATCTCGGCTGAGGTATATCCCGACAGCGCGAAGATGAAAAAGCAGATGGAGTACGCCAACCGTCGCGGTATTCCCTATGTTGTGATCATCGGTAGCGACGAGCTGGCTGAGGGTATGGCTACGCTCAAAGACATGCAGCGTGGCGAGCAGATCAAAGTTGCGATTACCGATCTCGTGCAGCATATTCTGTAACGTAACAACCACTATATGAAGCAATTGTTTGCGATCATATTCATCCTGATGTTGAGTATTGGCGCGGTGGCACAAACCACCACAACCAATACTCAACCTAAAGCTGATCCCTCCGAACAATTGCAGAAATTGGTTCAATTCTATCGCTATCTGGTCGGTCTCTACATCGACGAGGTAGATAGCAAACAGCTGGTCGAGGAGGCCATCGTCAAGATGTTGTCGGAACTCGATCCGCACTCTACCTACATTAATGCCGACGAGATGAAGGGAGTCCGCGAGGATTTCGATGGTAGTTTCAGTGGCATTGGTGTTGAGTTTCGCGTAATGGACGACACGATTCGTGTCGTGAATACCATTGCGGGAGGTCCCTCGGCTGAGGTTGGTATTATACCCAACGACCGTATCATTACCATTGACGGGCAGAGTGTTGTGGGCATTGCGCAAAGCGAGGTACCCAAGCTTCTGCGTGGCAAGGAAGGCACTAAGGTTGATATCGAAATTGCCCGTCACGGTGAATCCAAACCTCTGGGATTCACCATCGTGCGCCGTCAAATCCCGATCAATACGATCGATGCGGCATATATGATCACACCCAAAACCGCTTACATCAAAGTCAACCGTTTTGCTCGCAAGACGATGGAGGAGTTCCGCGAGTCGATGAACAAAATGCCACAAGCCTCGCAACTCATTCTGGATTTGCGAGGCAATGGTGGCGGATTGATCGAGCCTGCGATCGAAATGGCAAGCTACTTCCTGCCTAAGGGTGCGGCTGTGGTTTCGACCGAAGGACGCGTGATTCAGCCCGAAACCTATTCGGCACGTAGCGACGGCCAATTTATGAAAGGTAAGGTCGTAGTGCTGATCGATGAAACTTCGGCCTCAGCAAGCGAAATCGTTTCGGGAGCACTGCAAGATTGGGATCGTGCAACGATCATCGGTCGCCCGAGTTTCGGCAAGGGGTTAGTGCAACGACAGATACCGATGGTAGACGGTTCGGCAGTGCGCCTGACCGTAGCGCGCTATCACACTCCAACGGGACGAGTTATCCAGCGCCCGTTCGAAAAGGGCAAGCGAGAGGAGTATTACACTAACCTCTCGAAACGACTGACAGGCGATTACGCACTCGACTCAGTGGCTCTCGATACACTTCCCAAGTATAAGACGCTCGTTAAAGGTCGCACAGTCTATGGTGGTGGTGGCATTATGCCCGACATCACAACGCCGATCGACACTTCGGATTACACCGATTATTGGGCCGAATTAAGCCGTCGAGGCGTTTTGGCGGAGTTCGTGGTGAGTTTTCTCGACAATCATCGCTCAGAACTCGCTGCGCAATATTCGACCGACGATAAATTTGTTGACCAATTCGTGGTTAGCGATGCGATGATCGAGAATTTGGCAATCTTTGCCGAACAGAAGGGCATTGCCCGCCGTGATGACGAGTTGGCAATCTCGCGCGATGCTATCGCAGAAATCATCAAAGGACTCATCGCACAACGCCTGTGGGACACAACAGCCTACTTCAAGGTCGTAAATCGCTCGAATCCGATGCTACGTGCGGCTCTCGATGTTTTGGACAATTAATCAAACTTTCACATACTGAGCAGAATCCGCTAATCGATAGTATTTTTTCGATTGGAGTGTTCCTTTTTGTCGTTTTTTGTCGTATTTTTGAGTCTGAAAACAACATTAAACCGTATGTCTGACTATCAAAAAACAATTGAGAATTTCGACGATCCCTGCTATACTAATGCTATCAAGGCGGGGCGCAGAACCTACTTTTTCGATGTAAAAGCGACACGTGGTGACGACCTCTTCATCACGATTACAGAGAGTCGCAAACGCTCATTACCTAATGGTGGCTCTACCTATGACCGTCAAACGATGTTCCTCTACAAGGAGGATTTCAAAAAGTTTGAAAACGGACTGAAAGATGCAATAGATTACATCAAACGATCTAAACCTGAACTTTTCGCTACCGACGAGGATATGATCCAGCAAGACGATATGAGCTCGATTGATGAGGAGTTCGAAAAGTTATAATTGTCAAAGACCAGATGTAAAACAAATGACCTCGGCATCCGATTCGGGATTGCCGAGGTCATTATAGTTTAGTTAGGCTTATCTATTTCTGCGATGCTTTAATCGGCAGAAGTTCCCACAACCAGCGTGGAATGCATCGCCAAGCTGCCACCAAAATGGCATATCGCCAATCGATCACCGCCACGCGACGACGAGCCACCACAGCACGTACAATACGGCGCGAAGCGTAGGGTGTAGTCATCAACATCGGGTAGTGGTGATGGTCGGTGTCGAGCAGTGGAGTAGCCACGAAACCGGGACGAATATCCGTAAATGCGATATCGACCTTCGCAATGGCGCACTGCTGCGCAAGCGACTGAATGTAGCAATTCTGCATACGCTTGGTAGCCGAGTAGGCGGGTGCTGCACCAAGTCCCTTCGTGCCGGCGATGCTCGATACAACAGCTATCTGTGCGCCCTTCACCTCATTCTGGCGGAAATAACGATAAGCACAGCCAACCATACGACAGAAACCCTCGCAGTTCACTCGTACGGTGTTCAGTTCAAGCTCGGCATTGAGCGCAATATTGTTCTTGCCAATGCCCGAAACGTGAAAATAGATATCCAAACCGCCCATACGCTCGATCAGCTCCAAGAGCTGCTTGTCAGCCTCGGGGTTGGTGATATCGATCGTTGCGGCGTAAACTCGCTCGGGAGCAATCGCACGAATCTGCTCCAACTCCTCAGTACGTCGGCCACAAACGCCGACTGTATAACCTCGTGCGATGAAATCTTCTGCACAGGCGCGCCCCAAACCCGAGGTGGCTCCCATTATTATAATACGTTTGTTCATAGCTATTTAAGTAAATATTTACAATCATTCATAAATTGGTTGTAGCGACTACGCGCCACAACGTTCATTGTCAGCGTGTCGCCCACCGACGGTGGCACAATGCGATAACCGGGACAAAGTACCCATATCGGAATCGGCTTCACAGCGATCGACGGCACGAGATCCGCCACACGCGACACTACCGTTTCGACTATCAGACCACCATCGCTATATCGCCACTGTTGATTCGACACCATATTGCCCAGCGAATAGACCGTCGCCCAGCGTGCCGCTGAGTCGCACTCGATCGGTTGCACAACGTGAGGATGGCTACCAATAATCAA
Organism: Rikenellaceae bacterium; assembly: GCA_017379895.1. Lineage (GTDB taxonomy): Bacteria > Bacteroidota > Bacteroidia > Bacteroidales > Rikenellaceae > Alistipes. Next base: position 4,416 of record JAFNVH010000079.1, read on the forward strand.
CTCGACGCCCTGACGATGACAAAACTCCGCCATCGCGCGTTGTGCACTATTGGGTTTGCGCTGATACTCCTCACCCCAATGCACCATAACGCAGACCGCGTCAGCTCGCGAGCGATCAATCGACGCAATGTCAGCTGCCATCTGCACCGTATCGATCCGATTGACAACCATTCCGCGTGGTGTGGGCAGTCCGTTTGTGCCGTAGGTATAGTTCAGTACCGCAAGCTTAATACCCGCCGCTGAGAGATAGAGAGGCTGACACGAAAGCGAATCGGAGTAGGCGCCCGTATGTTTAATTCCCAAACTATCAACAATCTCGATAGTCGAGCGCAATCCCGCAGCTCCGCGATCACAGATATGGTTATTGGCCAACGCAACTGCATCGACACCTGCGCGTTGCAACGCCACCGCAAGCTCTGCAGGCGCACGAAACATCGGATAACCAGTATAGGGTGCGCGGCGCGATAGGGTAGTTTCGAGATTAACTATCGCCAGATCAGCCTGCTGCATTATCGGTGCCACATACTCGAACGAACGATCAAACGAGTAACCCTCGGCCGTTTGTGCCGCTGTCAGCTGTGGTGTATGCGCCATCACATCGCCACCAAACACAATGCGGGCACGGTGCAGTGTAGGCGGATTCAACATCGCCATACGCTGTGCCGTCGCGCAGAATTTACGCGCAGGTGCGACATACTCCACATAGAGCACCTCGCCCGCCGCTAACGCTGCAAGCAACACTGCATAGAGTATCGAACGAAAGGCTCTCATTTGATTGTGATATTATCTCAATAAAACAAACTCAAAATTAAGAATAAATCCGTATATTTGTATCAATTAAATCGCTTTTATGCAGTTTTTAGCAGAACATAATCTCGAAGGTGTGGTCATCGGACTGCTCACATTCTTCATTATCGGATTGTTTCACCCGTTGGTGATCAAGGGCGAATACTATTTCGGTGTGCGCTGTTGGTGGGTATTTCTCATTGCAGGTATTGTTGCACTTGTCGCTGCATTGATGATCGAGAGCGTGATGTGGTCGGCCATTTGCGGAGTTGTCGGGTTTTCGTCATTTTGGAGCATTGGCGAGCTATTCGAGCAACGCCGCCGTGTCGAACGCGGTTGGTTTCCGAAGAATCCCAAGCGTAAATAAAACAAAAAGCACCGAGCTGAGGCTCGGTGCTTTTTGTTTAGAGAGGGCGGTAGTTTAGAAATTATACTTAACCATCGCCTGAATACGGTTAGCACTATTTTTCTCGCCAGCCATATTTTTGTGCGTACCGTAGAGATACTCAACCGCCAGCTCGAATCGCGGCGAAAGGTGGCAGAATAGATTGCCGAAGATGTATTGACCCTTCTTGTATTGCGACGGCGACCAATAGCCCGTCTTACGATCGACAACAACCTCCGAGTAACCGCCCGAAACGCTCAAGCCGTGCATAATATTGAACTTCCCAGCAGCCAACCATCCATACATCGGCAGGGTGCGGATCTTGGAAGGATCCTCCACACCAACAACCATATCCAGCCCTGCGCCACTTAGGTCCTGAACATACGACGAGATACCCTTGCCATAGACGCCATTGAAGTAGGTATTCCAGCGATCGCCGATAGCGACATTACCACTCAACTGTACACCCCAACCAAACTCCGAATAATTTTTGTTAGCGGTCAGGTTGTGATAGTACATATTGCGCAGCACACCCGTCACGCGCACGTGGCTGTTGGCGCGACGACCCCAATTATACTGAACATACATCGGGAAGTCGGGCATACGCTGATTAATCGGCGCAAACGTATTGCCATAGGTTGCACTCACCTCGGGCATCTCGGCTGCAATGGCCATCGAGAAGTGGTCGCCAAAGCTGCGTGAATAACGGATAATGGTAGAGTAGTCGATGGTGTAAGCATTGGGGCCCTCATAGTCGATAGTCTGAGGCGACGAGTTGAGATCGCAGAAAGTCGTCACGTCACGACCTACAGTAAAACCATACAGCGACACGTATGCCAATCGAACTCGGGGAGTGTAGCCACTCGGACCACCACGGAAATCGGCCTCGAACATCGCCACCACGCGACCGAGCATCGAGCTGTTACCCACAGCTTTGAAATAGATCGTCGAGGTCGAAGCGTCCATCATCAGCTTTTGGTGAGTGCCGTAGTTGCCCGGAATGGGTATATCGGCAGTGATAAAGTCGCGATTGTTGACAATACCGTTAAAGTCGTAGCCCACGCGCATATTCACATTACCGCCAATAGAGAATGCTATCTTATTTGAGCGACTCGAAAAGATCATCTGGGGCAGATACGACTGCTCGAAACCGCCACGATGAGTTTCGACATAGTCGAGAATTGCGCGATCAATAGCAAGCTGATTCTGGGCGCAATGCTCCGCATCGGTCATTGCTCGGTCGTTGACTGTCGTTTGCTGCACACCAAGCAGATAGACGACCGGTTGATAATCATCGCGGGTGTTTTGAGCCGACACAGTGGTGGCTAAAAGCAGTGCCGCAACAAGGAATCGAATTGTTTTCATAGGCATTGAATTAAATTAAAAAATAGTTCGTTGCATCACTTTCGATGACTCATTTGGTCATCTTTCATTTGTTGTTCAACAAGTTAATCGAACCGCATTCAGAGCAAGTTGTATGCCAAATGCAAATCATCGATTCGTGTAGTTAGCAACGCCCTGCCAACGCCTACAAAAAATAGCAGGGAGAGCATTCACTGCTATCCCTGCCAACACATCAAACCTAATTTATTAACACCTAACGGAGTTTATTGTGTGTTTTCGTCTTACTTACATTCGTATTTCTACTAACGCGGACCGCCGTGCATGCCGCGCATGCCGCCCATCGGCGGACGACCACCGCCCATACCGCCACGGCCACCCATACGACCCATACCATCGTAGTCGTTAATATCCTTCGAACCCTTCTTACCGAAGTGGCGCAGGTTGTAAACGAACTGAACGGTATAATAGCGACCAATCACGTTGTTCCAGCTGTTCTGCGTGTAACCCGAACCTGCCGAGCGCGAGAATGCACTATTCTGGTTGAACAGGTCGTTCACGCCGATCTGAATCTCGCCTCGCTGATTCTTGAAGATCTTCTTGCCGAGGAAGAGGTTGCAGAGCAGATAGTCCTCATTATAGTTGTTGGTGTAACCCTTGTACTGACGATATACGCAGCTACCGGTGAAGGTGAAACCCTTCCAGAACGACGCCTTCACATTGAGCGATGCCGAATGGTTGAAGTAGCGGTTCTTAGCCTTTGCCCGCGAGTTCAGCGCCTCGTTGTAGTTACCATTCCACGACAGCGTGAAATCGACATTCTCCGAAATGTTCGAGCCCAGCACTGCTCCGAAGTTGTAACCCATATTGCTTGCGTTGTTGATCACGCCATTGATCATCGACGGGGTAACCGAATAGTTGACACCTGCGCGTAGGTTCAGGTTACACTTCATAAAGCCCAGCGGCGTACCAAAGCTAACCATACCGCGTACCGACCACTGACCGTCCATATTCTCGTAGGTGGTGTACTGCAACGGAGTGTAGTCCAAACCTGTGATCTCGTGCGAGGGGTTGTAGTAGGTGCTCTGACCGATGTAATCCTGCGTAGCCGAGAACATACCCATCAACATAAAGGTGCGACCCTTCTCCACGTTCGAGTTCACGTAGTGAGCATTGATGCTGTGCGAGTAAGCCTGATTCAGGTCGATATTACCCGTCGAAACATACTGCGCATTGGTGATATCCTTGATCTCCTGCAACTGCGTAAGGCTCGGCTCGTCGGTTGACGAACGAACGCGGATACGGAGCGAATTCTCACGATTGAGCTGCAAGTTGGTCATCAAGAAATAGGTCACATTATCATATCCTCTGTTGATCTTCTGCTCACCAACCAAACCATTCAAATCAGCGTGCTGATAGAATACGTTTGCCACAATCGTGTTGCGGTTCTTCGAGAAACGGAATCCGGGACCTACACGGTGAGTCGAGTAGGTGCTCTCCGAGTTGGTCGACAGCTTGGGATCGGGAGTCAGACCCGTATGATCGAAGTTCTCGCCCGTTACATACGACGACTTATCGTTCTTCGAGTTGTCCATACTGTAACGATACTGCAAACTCATCTGCGAATATTTCGACAGCGGCTCGTTGTAGGTGAAATTACCACCTACACTGAAACGATTCGACGGAGTTAAGGTGTAGAGGTAACGGCGCTTGATCTCTGCTTCGAGCTCGTCAACATCTACCGTATCGGGATCATATTTCAGTGCCTTAGCCGTATTCGACCAGCTGTTGCGCTCATATTCGCGGTTGTTGTAGCGGATGTTGGCTCCCAGCGTCAGCGTACGACCTGCCTTACCCAACTTCGCGCGATACTGCAACGACTCGTTAAGGTTATAACCGTGGTTGCGGGTCTTGCTATAATTGTCAATAATGCTCAGACCGCTCTCGCCCCACTGCATACCGGTGGTGGTAGAGTAGGGGTTATTGAGCTGGAAACTGAAACCTGTACGCGACATCAGCGACTGGTTCTCCGAGATCTTCCAATCCAAACGAGCATTGAAACGGTGGTTGTTGTTCTTGGTGTTCGAGTAACCCGACTGGTCAAGGGTATCGATCGGCGACGGAGCCTCGTACCACTTTTCGAGGCGCGAGTTATTCACCGTATTAGTATTATTAAAGAAGTAGCTACCCTGGAATGTTACCTGCTCGCGCTTGCCCCAGATACCCGAATAGTTTAGACCCAGAGCATTTACCGTTGCAACACCAGCCTGCGGGCGAACCATATACTGGCCGACACCACGGCCACCGCCGCCACCGCCCGACGCACCGAGAATATCCTCGAACGAGAAGTTCTGCTGGTTGATATTATTGAACAGGCCCAACGCAGTCACACGGTGGTTGCCGTGGAAAACATTGACGTTACCGCCTGCCAGATACTTATGCTTTGCGATCGCATCTTCGTTGTTGTCATAGCCATAACCTGCATAGAGCTTACCGAACTGGCCTTGACGCATATGCTTGTGAGTCACGATGTTCAATGCCTTGTAGCCTTCGCCGTCGTCCATACCCGAGAACTCGGCCTGATCACTCAGCTTGTTATACACCTCGATGCGATCAACTGCCTGTGCGGGCAGCGACTGAATAGCCGTTGTTACGTCCTCGCCAAAGAACTCCTTACCATCGACAAAGATCTTCTTAACCGACTCACCCTGAGCCTCGACCGTACCGTCGGTAATGGTGATACCGGGCATCTTCTTCAACAGACCCTCGACATCCGAATCGGCCGAAACCTTGAACGCACCTGCGTTATAGCTTACCGTATCGCCCTTCTGCGATGTACGCAACGCCTGCACCTCCTTAACGACCGACTCGATCATCTCCGATGCAGGTTTCATCTCAATCTTGCCGAGCGCTGTGGTTGCCGACTTAACGGTTACCTTCTTTTCGAGCGTTTCGTAACCAATATATGAAATCAAGATATTGTAATCACCATAAGCCAGCGACTTGATTGTGATCGTACCGTTATAGCCCGAGGTGAGGTAGTGTTTCTTGTCGGGTTTGTTCGAGAGAGCATACTCAACCGTTGCGCCCAGAATCGGCTCGCCATTCGATGCATCGACCAGCTGAGCCGTCAATTTGCTGCCCGACTGCGCGAAGACATTCGTGCAGAACAAGCAGAAGAAAATCAAAAGTGAGATGTGTTTATTCATTATTATATTTTACTGTTTTACGTACTGTTTCACGCGTACAAAACTATTACAATTTTGCCGACAAACATACAATTTGGGCGGTGAAACGCCCAAATTGGGGTGTCAACCGCCCAAACCGTCAGATCAAATAACTTGAAACGACCATTTTTATTTATCGTGGCATATAGCGTTTCAACTTCGGAGCGATAATCTTCTCCATCAAATCGTAACCCGCAGGGGTGGGATGCACACCGTCCTTAGTATAGCGTTTATCCAAACCACCTTCGCGATCGACCATCGGCGAGTAGAAATCAACCCACTCGCAACCATACTTGCGAGCAAGTTTCTTGAGCATTTTGTTCAGCTCGACAATCTGTGACGAAACGTCACCAAGATCCTTGCGCCACTTGTACTGTTTAACGGGAAGCACTGAGCACAAAATAACCTTGATGCGATTTGCCTGCGCCAGCTGAATCATCGACTCGATGTTCTGCGCAATATGCTCCAACGAGATGTAGCCATTGTTGCGAGCCACGTCGTTCGTACCCGCCAGAATAACCACCGCACGAGGATCGAGGTTGATCACATCGGCGCGGAAACGGCTCATCATCTGCTGTGTCACCTGACCGCTGATACCGCGACCTGCGAAGTTGTTGTCGTTGAAGTAATCGGGGTGCATCTCATACCAGCACTGAGTGATCGAGTTACCCATAAAGACCACCGACGGAGCCTTTGCCAGCGAAGCATTTGCATTGTCATAGCGAGCATAGTCGGCCCAATCCTTATCCTTCTTTTGCGCCGAAGCCACCAACGGCAGCACCGCAACGATGAGAATCAAAAGTTTTTTCATTGCTATTGTTTGTTTACGATTAAATTCGGTTGAATGCTTCACAAATTTAGTAAAACTTGCTCGATTGGCAAAATCTTTCGCTAACTTTGTGAAATAGACAACCCTAAACTCGAACATTATGAAACACCTCTATTCTCTTTTCGCGCTCGTGCTGGCGATGACTCTCGCAGCTTGTGGTGCTCCTAAAACCACCGACTACAAAGTAATCTCGTATAATATCCGTGTTCTAACTACATACGACACAGATAGTTGCCATTGGGACGTGCGCAAACCCGCGACAATCACGATGATCAATCAGGAGCAACCCGATATGTTCGGACTTCAAGAATCGTTCTTGGAGCAGACGCGATACGTCGAGGCCGAGTGCCCGCAATATGCCCGCATCGGTATCGGTAACAACGACGAGAACGAGTCGGACGAGGTGATGTCGTTCTTCTATCTGCGCGATAAATTCGAGTTGCTGGATAAGCAGACCGTCTGGCTGAGCGAAACACCCGAGATCTCCTCGCGCGGTTGGGACGGCGAGTATAATCGTATGGCTACGTTTGTAACTCTGCGCGACCGCAGCAACGGTAACGAGATTACCTATATTAATACTCACTTCGACCACATAGGTCGCGTTGCCCGCATCGAGTCGGCGAAATTGATCGTCGAGCGTATTAAGGTGCTGCAAGCCAATGGTCAGCAGGCGATTATCGTTGGTGGCGACTTCAACTCAGAGCTCGAGGATTCGCTCCTTACTCCGTTGCAGGAGGCGCTGGGATATGCTCGCCACGACAGCCCCACAACCGACAATAAGGGCACCTTCAATAATTGGGGGCGTGCTCGCGAGGGCTACATCATAGACCACATCTTCTATACGGGCGTAACTCCGCAGGAGTACCGCACTCTTGACGGCTACTACGGCGCGCCCTTCATCTCTGATCACTATCCGATCGCCTTTACGTTTGAGATGTAGTCCAAACCATCAGATAAAATAAATGCCCCGCGCCTAATGAGGTCGGGGCATTTATTTTTACCGAAAAGGGATCGGGGGATTACTCCCACTCGATTGTTGCGGGCGGTTTCGACGACACGTCATACACTACGCGGTTGATGCCCTTTACCTTATTAATAATATCGTTCGACATCTTTGCCAATAAATCGTAGGGCAGGGGATACCAATCGGCAGTCATACCATCGGTCGAAGTTACGGCACGCAACGCTACGCAATTCTCATAAGTACGCTCATCACCCATAACACCTACACTCTGAACGGGCAACAAAATCACACCTGCCTGCCAGATCTTATCGTACAGACCCCACTCGCGCAGACCGTCGATATAGATCTTGTCAGCCTCCTGCAAGATTGCAACCTTCTCGGGAGTGATGTCACCCAGAATACGGATTGCAAGACCCGGACCGGGGAAGGGGTGACGACCCAACAACAGCGGATCAAGACCCAACTGACGACCAACACGGCGAACCTCGTCCTTAAACAGCAGACGCAAAGGCTCGACAATCTTCAAGTTCATCTTCTCGGGCAGACCGCCTACGTTGTGGTGCGACTTGATAGTAGCCGAGGGACCATTTACGCTTACCGACTCGATAACGTCAGGATAGATCGTACCCTGAGCCAGCCACTTAACGTCGGTCAGTTTCTGAGCCTCCTCGTCGAATACCTCGATAAAGTCGCGGCCGATGATCTTACGCTTACGCTCGGGCTCCGACTGACCAGCCAGATCGGCATAGAATTTAGCCGACGCATCAACGCCGATTACGTTCAGACCCATATCCTTGTACGAGTGCATTACATCCGAGAACTCGTTCTTGCGCAACAAACCGGTATCAACAAAGATACAGGTCAGCTGATTGCCGATAGCCTTGTGCAGCAACAGCGCCGCAACCGACGAATCGACACCACCCGACAGACCGAGCACAACCTTGTCCTCGCCAATCTGCTCGCGCAACTGAGCTACAGTCTCCTCGACAAACGATGCGGGAGTCCAATCCTGCTTGTGACCGCAAACGCCTACAACGAAGTTCTGCAACAACTCCTTACCCTCAGTCGAGTGATATACCTCGGGGTGGAACTGAATACCCCAAGTCTGCTCGCCCTCGATGTGATAAGCTGCTACACGCACCGACTCGGTGCTTGCGATGATCTTATAGTTATCGGGGACACGAACGATGGTATCACCGTGCGACATCCATACCTGCGTTGTTGTCGACAGGCCTTTGAGCAGGGGATCGTTCGACTCAGCCACCGTCAGCATTGCACGACCATACTCGCGCGTACCCGACGGAGCAACCTCGCCACCGAAATTGTGCGACAGATACTGCGCACCGTAGCAAACACCCAGCAGGGGTTTCTTACCCTTGATCTGCGACAGATCGACCTGCGGAGCGTCCTCATTACGCACCGAGGCAGGGCTACCGGAGAGAATCACACCGATATACTCGTCCAGATTGGGGACTTTGTTGTAGGGGTGAATCTCGCAATAGACGTTCAATTCGCGCACGCGGCGAGCAATAAGCTGCGTGTACTGCGAACCGAAGTCGAGGATTAAGATTTTCTCCATAGTTCTATTTGGTTATTAATTGTATTTACGTTTCTATTATCGTACCTGTGCACCTGCCTGACGCTCGAACTGAGCCATCAGGTTGTTCATCACCTTGTCGATGACCTTATCGGTCAGCGTCTGGCTCTTGTCCTCCAATACGAAGCTCAGTGCGTACGACTTCTTGCCCTCGGGCAGTTTGTCGCCCTCGTAAACGTCGAACAGCGATACGCTCTTCAACAACTTCTTCTCTGTCGAGAGAGCAATCGAGCGCAACTTCTCGAAGGTTACCTCCTTGTCTACCAACAGAGCCAAATCGCGCTTCACCTCGGGGAACTTCGATAGTTCCTCAGCTGCAATGCGGTGCTTCTTAGCAACCTTCAGCAAACGGTCGAAATCCATTTCGAGGAAGTAAACCTCCTGCTTCAAGTCGAACTTCGAGCGGATCTTCGACGCTACGGCACCCATACGCAGCAACTCCTTGCCGTTGATCTGCACCGACAGAGCCTCAGCGAACAGATCGCTCTGTACCTTCTCGCTCTTCAATGCGTAGATATCCAAACCAAAACGGCGCAGCAACTTCTCAGCAACAGCACGCAGAGTATAGAAATCCGACTTCTCGGCGCGTACATTCCACGACTGGGCTGCTGCAGCACCCGTCACGGCGATAGCCAAACGGTAGTTCTCCGAATAGGGAGCCAGCGAGTTCTCCTCGTTATTAGCCTCGGCGTTATAGTAGTAGCAGTTACCAAACTCATATAGTTTCAGGTCACCATTGCGGTGATTTACGTTGAGCTGAACAGCCTCCAAAGTATTGAACAGCAGCGTCTGGCGCATTACGTTCAGATCGCCACTCAGCGGATTCATAATGTTGACGCAGTTCTCAGCCTTGTAGCTCTCCAAGCCCTCGTAGTAAGCCGCCTTGGTGAGCGAGTTGCTCATAATCTCGACAAAACCATTGTCGGTCAGCAGGTCACTAACCATATTCACGATCTTGTTCTTATCGGGTTTGGGAGCATACGAAAGGGTAGAGTTGACGTGTTGCGGGATCTCGACATTGTTGTAACCGTAGATACGCAGAATATCCTCAATCAGGTCGGCCTCGCGCTGCACATCGACACGATATGCGGGAACAACAACCGACAGAACGCCGTCCTTCTCAGCCTCAATCTCAACCTCCAATGCTGCGATGATCGAGCGAACGGTCTGCTCAGGAATCTCCTTACCGATCAACGAGTTCACTCGCTTCAACGAAACGTCAAAACGGAACGGAGCGATAGGCTCGGGGTAGAGGTCGACGATCTCCGACGAGATCTTACCGCCTGCCAGGTCGCGGAACATCATCGCTGCACGCTTCAATGCATAGACCGTACGATTGGGATCGATACCGCGCTCGAAACGGAACGACGAGTCAGTATTCAAACCGTGACGCTTTGCAGTCTTACGCACCCATACGGGATTGAAATATGCGCTCTCGATGAAGATGTTAGTGGTCGTATCGCTCACGCCCGACTCCAAACCGCCGAATACACCGGCGATACACATCGGGTTGTTGGCGTTGCAGATCATCAGATCCTGTGCCGACAACTTGCGCTCAACGCCATCGAGCGTTACGAACGAAGTGCCCTCCTCGCAGGTGCGCACCACGATCTTACCGCCCTCGATCTTATCAGCGTCGAAAGCGTGCAGGGGCTGCCCCAGCTCGAAGAGGATATAGTTGGTAATATCGACCAGATTGTTCTTGGGGTTGATGCCCACAGCGCGCAACGAATCCTGCAACCATTCGGGCGACGGAGCAACCTTGCAACCCGTAACCGTTACACCTGCGTAGCGAGGTGCAGCCTTAGTATTCGCAACCTCGACCTCGATCTTCAAATCGTGGTTGTCTACCGAGAACTCGTCAACCGAAGGCCAAGTCAGCTCAACCTGCTGGCCATTAGCTGCCAGATATGCAGCCAAGTCGCGAGCAACGCCGATATGCGAAGCCGCGTCGATGCGGTTGGGGGTCAAACCGATACCGATCAGATAGTCGTCCTTCACGTTAAGATACTCCTTCGCGGGCATACCCACGGGTGCATCTTCGGGTAACTCCTTGATACCGTCGTGATCGGTACCGATACCCAGCTCGTCGTCAGCGCAGAGCATACCGAACGACTCGACACCGCGGATCTTGCTCTTCTTGATCTTGAAACCTTCAGTCTCACCCATCGGGTAGAGCACCGCGCCAATCGTAGCGCACAATACCTTCAAGCCTGCACGCACGTTAGGAGCACCGCAAACGATGTTCAACGGCTCGCCCGCACCAACATCTACTGTCGTTACGTGAAGGTGATCCGAGTCGGGATGATCGACGCAAGTCAGCACCTGACCGACAACAACGCCAGCCAAGCCGCCACGAATGGTCTCGATCTTCTCGAATTCCTCGACTTCAAGACCTATATCTGTCAGAATTTCAGCGATCTTCTCGGCCGAGAGATCGGTTTTCAAATAGTTTTTAAGCCAATTGTAAGAGATATTCATCGTGTATGTATTTATTTATCTTGTACGAGTTATGATTAAAAACGTACAAAGTTACAAAAATAAATCGAAAAAGCCTACCTTTTTCTGCGATAAATACCCCTTCTCCAAGGCAATTTTTCTACTTCGAGCCGAAATAGAGGAAGATCATACCAATCAGAATCAGCAGCAGACCCGCCGCCTTATTCTTCACATTACGCTCACGGAAGATCAATGCACCACCCAGGAACGACACCACAACCGAGCCGCGACGCACCATCGAGATGATCGAAATCATCGCATCTTCCTGCGATAACGAGTAGAAATATAGGAAGTCGGCAACCGACAGGAATATCGTCACAAGCACAATTACCCACGTCCAGCGGAACGGGGTAGTATTCTTGCGAGTAGGATACCAAAGCGCAATGATCACGGCACCCATTATGATTGCCAAATAAAAATTACACCACGCCTGCACAAACATCGGCGCGAGTTTCATCATTATATACTTATCATACAGACCGCTTGCGATAGCCGCCAGAGCTGCAATCAGCAAACAGAGAATCCACTTGTTATGCTTGAAATCGATACCCTCCTTCTTGCTAGAAAAGCTAAGCAAGAAGATCGCCGCAATGGCCAAAGTCACCCCAATCCATTGATACACATTCAGTCGCTCACCGAAGATCAACATCGCTCCAATCAACACTCCGACGGGTCGTGTGGCGTTAATTGGACCAACGATCGTGATCGGCAGGTTCTTCATCGCCACGTAGCCAAAAGTCCACGAAGTGAGAACGATGCAGGCTTTGAAAAAGACATATTTATGAGCCTCCAAGCCCATCGATGGCACCTCGAACAGCGTACCCTCGCCAATACCCCAACCGAACACCGACGAGAGGATCAGCGGCAGAAAAATCAGCGCCGAGAACAGCGTATTGAAGAACAGAACGGGCAATACGGCATTATTCAGCAGTGCTCGTTTCTTACAAATATCGTAACAGCCGTGCAGCGCCGCAGACGCAAAGGCCAAAATTAACCACATAACAATCAGTCGTTTGTCTGAATCAAATCAACATTAAATTTCATCACTATATACAGCGTCGGGCAGTGCGTGCAGATTGTAACACGACGCCATCGAGCGACCATACGCGCCCGCCGATTGAATCGCCACCAAGTCGCCACGACGCAATTCGGGCAGCTCAACATCACGCGCGAAAATATCCGACGACTCGCACACTGTACCCGCCACCATACAATTCATCATCGGCGCATCGGGCGAGGTAAGGTTTTCGATATGGTGGTGCGCACCATAGAGTGCGGGGCGCATCAGCTCTGTCATCGAGGCATCGACAATAGCCACTTCGCGACCCGTTGGAGTCGTTTTACGATAGAGCACGCGCGAGATTAACTCGCCGCACTGACCAACGATCGAGCGACCCAATTCAAAGTGTATCTGCTTGTTGCCAACATCGAGTGTGCGAGCAAATGCTGCAAAATAACCCTCGAAATCAGGCACTGGAGCTACGTCGGGATCGTCGTAGTTGATACCCAGACCACCACCTACGTTAATATGCTCCAATGCAAAACCTCGACCCTCGAACCAACGTGTCAGCTCGTTCACGCGGCGGCACAAATTTTCGAATACGCTCATATCCAAAATCTGCGAGCCTACGTGGAAATGCAGACCTACAATGCGAATATTGCGCAGCTGCTCAACCTCGTCAGCTACCTGCTCAATCTCGCGATACGAAATACCAAACTTGCTATCGCCGTGTCCCGTCGAGATGTGCTTATGCGTATGGGGATCGACATCGGGATTGATACGCAGAGCCACATCGACCGTGCAACCCATCTCGGCCGCAATCTGATCGATTACCTGCAACTCTTGACGCGATTCGCAGTTGAAAGTCAAGATGTTCTGCTCGATCGAATAGCGAATCTCGTCATCATTCTTACCTACACCTGCATAGACCACTTTACGAGGATCAAAACCCGACTCGACAGCCTTGCGCACCTCGTTACCACTCACGCAATCAACGCCCAGACCGTAGCTGCGAATGATCGCTAGCAGACGATCGTCGAAGTTCGCCTTCAACGCGTAGTGGATATGATAGCCGTAACGAGCCGACTGCTCGACGGCGCTTTTCAAGGTACGATGCAACAATTCGACATCATAAAGATAGAATGGAGTGCGATACGACGCAAGTTTGTCGATAATCTGATTACTGAGCATAAGCGTTTGCTATAAACGTAGTTTTGGCGGCAAAAGTAGAGTAAATAAACGATACTCGCAACTTTTGTCGCCAAAACATTCTTTTTCAGTCATCGGTAGTTTACTACCGAGCCGCATCCGAGCGCTCAACAACGGCCTGTACCGAGCAGGGACATCCGTCGTCAGTGATGCCCTCGATTACGACATCGTAGTCGGTTACGCGATCGGCCGTATAGAATTCGATGGTGGCGCGACCTTCCTCATCGAACTGCACCGCAGGCACCCACGCTACGGTTGTACGCAAGTCGGGCTGATTGGGCACATCGTATTTGGGCTGATAGAACTCCACCGCCAGCTTAAAGCCGAGAGGACGAATTGCGAAGATTGACGGATCTTTGCGATGTGTGCGCAGATAATTGGGTCCGAG
>JAFNVH010000080.1 GCA_017379895.1 Rikenellaceae bacterium
ATCCCCTATATGGTCAATAAGGCCGAGATGATCAAGAAGATCGCCGATATGGTCAACGAGAAGAAGTTGGAGGGTATTGCATACGTCAATGACGAGAGCGACCGCAATGGTGTTCGCGTAGTGATCATCTTGAAGCAGGATGCAGTAGCGAGCGTAGTATTGAATACGCTCTACAAGAATACTCAGTTGCAGACTTCGTTTGCGGTGAACAACATCGCGCTGGTTGATGGTCGCCCGATGTTGCTCAACTTGAAGGATCTGATCGCGCAGTTCGTTGGCCACCGTCATAAGGTTGTGGTACGCCGCACGCAGTTCGATTTGAAGAAAGCGTCGGAGCGTCTGCATATTGTTCTTGGTCTGTTGATTGCTCAGGACAATATCGACGAGGTGATCCACACAATCCGAGCAGCGAAGGATCCCGAGGCGGGTCGTCAGGCGCTGATGGAGAAGTTCGGCCTATCGGAGTTGCAGGCAGCAGCTATTATGGAGATGCGCCTGCGTGCATTGACTGGTTTGGAGCACGGCAAGTTGACTGCCGAGCGCGATGAGTTGCAGAAGCGTATCGACTACTATACCGCAGTGCTGGCTGATGAGGGTATGCAAATGCAGATCATCAAGGACGAACTCAACGAGATCAAGGCTAAGTATGGCGACGAGCGCCGTACGGAGATTGTCTTCTCGGCTGAGGAGTTCAACCCCGAGGATTTCTATGCTGATGATGATATGGTTATCACCATTTCGCATATGGGTTATATCAAGCGTACTCCGCTGACTGAGTACCGTGCGCAGAACCGTGGTGGTATCGGTGTGAAGGGTAGCGCAACGCGCGATGAGGACTTCATCGAGCATATCTATGTAGCGACGATGCACAACACGATGCTGTTCTTTACGGAGAAGGGTCGCTGCTATTGGTTGAAGGTTTACAACATTCCCGAGGGTTCGCGTGCATCGAAGGGTCGCGCAATCCAGAATGTTATCCAGATCGAGCCCGATGATAAGGTTCGCGCATATATCAATGTTCGCCGTCTGGACGATGAGGAGTTTGTCAACAACAACTACATCGTGATGTGTACTAAGGACGGTACCATCAAGAAGACTAAGCTGGAGGCTTACTCGCGTCCTCGCCAGAATGGTGTGAATGCGATCGTTATCCGCGAGGACGACCAGCTGATCGAGGCTAAGCTGACAAGTGGCGAGGCAGAGATTATGATCGCAGCTCGTGAGGGTAAGGCTATCCGTTTCAACGAGAATACCGTTCGCCCGATTGGCCGTGTAGGTGCGGGTGTTCGCGGTATCACGCTTGATGAGGGTGACGAGGTTGTAGGTATGATCTGCGTTGAACCCGATAGCAAGCAGGATATTCTGGTACTGAGCGAGAATGGTTATGGTAAGCGTACCGATCTGGACGAGTATCGTATCACCAACCGTGGCGGTAAGGGTGTCAAGACAATCAACGTAACCGATAAGACGGGTAAGTTGGTTTCGATCCAGGCAGTTACCGATGAGAACGACTTGATGATCATCAACCGCAGTGGTATCACGATCCGCACAGCTGTTGACGGTATCCGTATGGCTGGCCGTGCAACGCAGGGCGTGAAGGTTATCAACCTGCGCGAGGGCGATTCGATTGCATCGGTTATGGCAGTGCCTAAGAGCGAGGACGCAGAGGAGGTTACACCTGTTGAGGGCGCAACCGTTGAGCAGCCTGTTGAACAGACGGTAGAACAACCTAAGAACGAATAAATTAACTAAACAAATACTTTAAACACAATCTTATCTTATGAAAAGAATTCTTATGATGGTTGCAGCAGTTCTGTTGGTAGCTGCACCCGCCGCAAATGCTCAGAAGGTAAATGCGGACGCATTGAAGGCTAAGGTTGCTAAGGCTGACGCTGATGCAGCTAATGCTAAGAAGAATGTCAAGAGCGCAACTTGGCTGACTCGTGGTCAGGCGTACTTGGCAGCAGTTGACGCACCCGAGGCAAGCCTCTACATCGGTATGCCGGTTGCAATGTTGGAAGTATCGTTGGGCAAGGCTATCTCGTCGCAGGAGGTTAAGAAGGGTTATGGCCAGTTCATCGAGATGGCTTTCCCCTATGTAAATGTTTATGTTGATCCCGCAAGCGGTACCGTAGCAAGCTGGCAGGTAACTAAGCCCGTTGTTGAGAATGGTGCAGCAGTCGCTGTTGAGTCGTTCAAGAAGGCTAAGGAGCTGGATGCAAAGGCAGTTGTTAAGGCGAATGAGGGTCTGACCAAGTTGAAGGATCACTACCTGCAGGAGGCTGACAATATGTACAAGTTGGGCGAGTACAAAGCTGCTGCTGCTGGTTATGCTGTTGCTGATGAGTTGCTGAACGATCTTGGTACTCCCGATCAGTCGTTGGCATTCAACATCGGTTACTGCTACGTTTTGGACGGCAATTTCGATGCTGCTCTTCCTTTCTTGGAGAAGTCGAAGGCTAACAACTACGAGGCTGACGGTACTCTGTATTACCTGTTGTTCCACTGCTACTTCAAGAGCAACACCGGTGATATGGTTAAGTCGAAGGAGACTCTGTTGGAGGGCGTTTCGAAGTATCCCCAGAACAACAACCTGATTGAGTCGATGACTATGTTCTACTCGCGCGAGGGTAGCACCGAGGATCCCGAGGAGGTATTTGGTCTGATTAAGTCGGCTATCGACGCTGATCCTACTAATGTTGAGTTGTGGGCTGGTCTTGGTAACGTATATCTGAAGTCGGAGCGTTGGGACGAGGCTATTGAGACCTACACTAAGGCTGTTGAGTTGCAGCCCGAGAACGAGATCAACCAGTTGCGTCTGGGTTACACCTACTGCTTGAAGGGTGATGCAGCTCAGGACGAGCTGACCAAGCAGACCTTCACCAGCTACGAGGAGAGCAACAAGGCTCAGGACGCTGTTCTGCAGATCTACGCTGCTTCGCTTCCCGCATTGGAGAAGGCTTACGCGTTGAACGGCACCAATAGAACCACTATCGAGCTGTTGAAGTCGATCTACTATCGTCTGAGCTACGATGACGAGGCTATGAAGGCTAAGTACGATGAGATCAACGCTGTTTACAAGCAGATGAACGAGCAGTAGAAGCGCGCGACTTCGCGGTCGCAACGATCTATAA
Source organism: Rikenellaceae bacterium (assembly GCA_017379895.1). GTDB lineage: Bacteria > Bacteroidota > Bacteroidia > Bacteroidales > Rikenellaceae > Alistipes. The sequence continues at coordinate 3,135 of JAFNVH010000080.1, forward strand.
ACGACGAGCTCACCCATTAGCGGGTGGGCTCGTTTTTTTGTTATACCTATATATAATTATGCCGGGAGTGTCGTACGGTTGGTTTGGCGTGAATATTGCGAAGGTTGTTTTCAGATAACTTTAAATCAACCAACAGTGAAAACATTTACAACAATTCTATCAATTGCAATGGCTGTGGTGAGTGTGTCGGCGGTGTCGGCTCACAGCGGCGCCAACCAAGCCGATCAGCCCCAGTACGATACGGTTGTGCTGGCTACATATCAAGAGGACGACTATCTGGTCAAGCGTTACGTCGTCAATCTTCCCGATGACCGAATGTCGGACTATTCGGTGCGCTATTCGATCAATGTATCGCACTTGCAGCCCGATCTGGACGAGAACAGCGAGGCATTGACGGCGCTGTCACGCTTTATCGAGCAGACTATGGCCGATACGGTTGCTCGCATTTCGTCGGTTGCAATTACGGGCTACGCCTCGCCCGATGGCCCTTACGCCCTGAACGAACGTCTTTCGACGCAGCGAGCGCAGGACTTTAAGCATTATGTGGATAGCAAGTTCGATTTGTCATCACATTATTCGGTCACGACGCAAGGTGTTGCGGAGGATTGGGAGAACTGCCGCGCGATGATCGAGGCTTCGACCACCATTCCGCATAAGGATTCGGTGATGAGGATCGTCAATTCGACTGCGTCGAACAATACTAAGGAATTGCAACTCAAAAAGATGACAGAGGTTTGGGATTTTATGCGAGCCAACATTCTGCCACCTTTGCGCCGCGTCGATATTGAGATTAGCTATGCTAAGGGCACGATTGTCGAGGAGCGCACGCTGATCGAACCCGTGTTCGAGGAGGAGATTGTTGAGGAGGCTGTTGTACCGCGTCGATGTGCCGAGTGTGGTATGGAGAGTTGCAATTGCGGCAAGAGTTGCGTATGCAATGGTGATGGTTTGATAATCGAAGTTGATGATCAACTGCTACGATTGATTTATGGAGTGGTTACAGATCAGATTGATGCCGATCTGATTGAGATTGGAATCCCCTCAAATTGACATTCTTGAGGCAAAAGTGATATTTTTTTTGGCGAAAAGAGTGATTGCAACGAAATAATTGCTATATTTGTGAAAGAAAATTAAAACATTTCAGAATTATGGCAAATTTACGTCGTCTTAAGAAAGATATCGATTACGTACTCGAGGAGTTGGTATTTGATTGCGATATGGCATTCTACTATCAGCCTGAGAAGGAGAAAGAGATCTTTGATCTGATGAAGGAGGGTGTTGATCTGCGCAATGAGTTGTTCAGCAAGGTTAACAATCCTTTTGGCAAGAAGCCTCGCGAGGCAGCAGGCAAACTTGGTAAGATGCCCCGTAAGAGTGATTGCAGCCCCGTTTTGGTTAAGCGTCAGTATGTGGCTTTGCGTCAGGAGATCGGTGCTCGTTTTGAGGAACTCTTCGTTAAGTTGAGCGAAATGCATAAGTAATTATACTTATATTAGGATCCGGTGGTGAAGGCTGTCCCTAAAAGGGCAGCCTTCCGTTTTTGTAATGGGGAGGATTTTGTGGTGGTACTAATACTTAGTTGTTATCCGACCCATAGTCCAATTATGGCATTATATGCCAAAAAATCGGAATTTGCGAACATTTTATTGGCGAAAGTTTTGGATATTACAAATATAAAATGTACTTTTGTGCTGCAAAATTGTTCCGAATAGCTGTTCGGTTGATTGGTAAACAAGAAGAATTAGATCTCCCTTTTACTCACTAATATTCTCTGGAAATTCGTCCGTTGCGTTCTGCGACGGGCGGATTTTGTTTATGGAGCAGTCAAGTTCTGTGATTACTAAAATCGGACTCTTTAAAACGATCCACGGGATCGCACCCGAAGGAACGATCCCGTGAATACTATCTTTGCTTTGCGAACTGCCTTAGTCTGCAATCACTCGATTGTACGCCAGAATTTCGCGTACCTTTTGCCAATCTACGAATGGGCGACGAACACCGTCTTCGAATCGGATCGGGCAGCCGAGTGCGCAATCGTCAATGTAGATATTGGCGTGCACTTTGGCTGATGAGGTCCACGATTTCTGCTCGGGATTTTCATTGACGGCATAGAGCTCAATGCCATTGCGTTCGAACCACGCCAGAGCGTCGTCGAGTAGTTTGCCGCTACGCATCGTGAACAGAATTAGTTGATGACCAGCAGCGATCAACTCTTTCAATACGGGTACGGCACCTATGTCATCACCGACATAGGGATATTCGTGCGTCACGACTGTACCGTCAAAATCGAGTGCTATAATCATATTATGGGTTACTTTTTCTTAAAAATGTCAAACGCCGATCTCTTCGTTGATTTGTTGTCCTGACCGTAGCCATAACCATACTGATAGCCGTAGCCGTGACGATAACCGTAACCGCTTTGTCCCGATGCACCATTGAGGATCAAGCTCATATTGCTGAACTTGCCACTGGTGTACAAGCGCTCGATATCGGGCAGCTGACGGCGGTCGAGCAGACCTTCGCGTACAACATAGATGGTCAGGTCGGCCAAACGATTGATGATCTGGGCATCGGCTACCATCATCGACGGAACGGCGTCAATGATCACATAGTCGTAACGCTTTTTCAGTTCTTCGATCATCTTGTCGAGTTTCTCACTCATCAGCATCTCAGCGGGATTGGGTGGCTGGGGGCCCGAGTAGATGATGTCGAAGTTGGCGTTCATATTGCTGCTGAAAATGATGTCACTCAGATCGGTTAACGTGCCTGCCAGATATGAGCTCAGGCCCTTACGGTTGTGGCGCTGACCGAACTCTTTTGAGAGCGTGCGGCGGCGCAGGTCGAAGTCGATCAGAACGACGCGCTTATTGGTTAGTGCCAACGACATAGCCAAGTTTGATGAGATGAAGGTCTTGCCTGCGCTCGGATTTGACGAGGTGACCATAATTGTCTGCAAACGCTCGCTCTGCACCTTCATAAAGGCCATATTCGAGCGTATGATGCGCATAGCTTCCGATACCGGATCGGTACTGTTGTCGCGAACGACGATGCCGTGATCCATTGAGCCTTTATGCAGGGGTACCTCGCCGAGGAATGGAATCGAGAGGTTCTCTTCGAGATCTTTGCGGCCGCGAATTGTAGTGTTGAGAAGCTCGATTACATAGAGAATCATCATAGGGAAGGCCAGACCCAGCACCAGCGCCGCCAACAGAATTGTCGTAGTTTGCGGAGCAACGGGTGTATTCGAGCCGTAAGCGGGGTCGATAATGCGGGCATTACCCTCGATAACATTCAGCGCAATTTCGTTCTCCTCGCGTTTGTTCAACAGATAGAGATACAGCTCCTCTTTGATCTTCTGCTGACGGGTAATGCTCTGGATCTGCTTCTCCTGACGCGGAATCGCCGAAACTCGGTTTGCGGCTCGGTTCTCCTGCGTGCGAATGTTGTCCAACTGAATGTTGAGTGTTGCAATTTGATTGTCAATCGAGGCGATAATCGAACGACGAATTGCCGACAATTGGCTGTCGATCTCCTGAATCATCGGGTTGCTGGTTGATGAGTTTGCGAGCAGTTTGTCGCGACGAATCAATGTTTCGTTGTAGCTAGCGATATTCGAGCTGATCGCGATATCCGAAACAACAACCGCAGCAGGAATCAAGTCGTTCGTGTGGCTGGGATCGAGCAGATAGTCCTTAATGAAATTCGACATACGAATCTGATTCTCAAGCTGCAAACCCTCCATTCGGAAGCGGTCGCTCTCCGACATATTGCGTGCTGCCTCCGATTCGAGACTGACCATTTGGTGCGACTGTTTGAAATTTGCTACGTCCTCATCGACGTCGCCCAGCTCACCCGAAATCAGCGCCAAACGGTCGCTAATGAACGCTGCTGTAGCCTCCGAGATACGCTTCTTGTCGGTCTTCGTATCGTCCTCGTAGCAGGTGATCAGCGTATTGATAACGTCCTCGGCACGACGAGGATTGCTATCCGTTTTGCTGATTGCGATAATCGACGAGTTCTTGTCAGCCAATGATACATTCACTGACGCCAAACCTGCGGCAGACGCGATGCTGGTCTTGCTGACGTGAATCACGTGTCCCTTTTCGTTCTGGTTGTAGTAGAGCGTGGGGTTGATGATGATACTGCCGATAGGAGTATTGATAGTGTCGCCTATGTTCGCCGTGATAGTACTTGTAGCGGCAGTTTCGTTCACGCCTGTACCTGCAAAATTGGTCAGCGAAACGGTGCTGTCGGCGCCGATGGTCAGTGTAAACGCAAAGCTGTCGGTTTCGTTGTCGTTAATGATTGTCATCGCAATAGGACTGATACCATACAGATTGCGCGGACGCAAACCCACCTTGTCGGTGTAGTTGATGTCAAGACGCAGACGACGAGCTACGTCGTGGCGCAGTTTATTCGATTTGAGAATAACCAGCTCGTTATCAACGCTCTTACGAGTATTGACGCCAGCCACATCACTAAATGCGATCAGGTCCGAGTTGCCTCCTTTGCGCGAGTCTTTCACCAAGATAGTTGCTGTACGAACGTATGTTTTCGGTGTCTTCTTGATGTAGAACGTAGCCGCAGCCAGGCATACTACGATCGAAATAATGAACCAGTACCAATTCTTTAAGACCAAATGTAAGAAGTCGGTCAGCGAGAATCCGAGATAAGAATCCTTTTGGTTCTCATTATCCATAAAATATTTCTGCTCTTCCATAATTTATAGAATGAGAATTAACTATCTTGTCAGAGTTAAAATTAAGCTAGTCATCGTTATGACGAGCGAAAGCAGTGAAGATACATTTGCAAATGTGTTGCGACCTTTTTGGTTAACAGCCACATTTGCCTGCTTGATATTGTCGGGATCAACGATGATGATGTCGTTCTGCTGCAAGTAGTAGTAAGGCGACTTGAAAACGTCGGTCGAAGTGGCGTCGAGGTAGGCGATCGTGCGCTGACCATTCTGCTCGCGTATAACCGTAATTCGTTCCTTCACGCCATAGTCGGTGATGTCGCCAGCCATTGAGAGAGCATCGAACAGAGTCACGCGATCCGAGTTGATTGCGAACTCACCAGGACGCCCCACCTCTCCAAGTACATTGATCTTGAAGTTGAGGAACTGAATGTTTACCACAGGATCTTTGATGTGGCCACCGGTGATCAGTCGCTGCTCGATATCAGCTGCCAATTCCGAGCGTGTCATACCTGCGGCTTTGATCTTGCCGAGCACGGGCATCGAGATAAAACCTGCATCATCAACCACCTGACCTTGTGCCTGGTTGCTACCGATTTGACCTGCAATATGATACGAGGTTGTGCTGAGGTTGAACGGAGCCGCAAGTTCCGCATAGCGGCTATTGACGATAATGCCGATAATATCTGAGGGTTTGATTCTCAATTCATACTGATTTGAGATTGTTTCGGGCTGATCGGCAACGGCATCTTGCAGATAGAGCATACTCTTTTTTTGCGTACCACACGAAGCGAACAAAACGGCGGTTGCGATTACCAATAACTTCAAAAATTTCATTTTGCGAAAATGAATATACTTATTAAGTTTAACGTCTATTTTTAAAGTGCAAGTATACTCATTTTATTTCAGAATATCATCATCCATACATTGAAAATGTGTTTTTTGATTATTAATAGATCCGAAAGAAATATTTAATGCTCATTTGGTGGAGTTAAAGAGTAGTTTGTGGTCCATTTTGCTGAGAAAGATGTTTGTTAATTTAGCGGATATTCGTATCTTTGCGTGATTGTATGTAATAGTACTAACCGAAAAACATTTATACAAAAAAATGAAACGTATCGTTACTTTGTTGGCCGCTGTATTGATGGCGACCGTAGTATCGGCGCAATCGCTTAGCAAGGCGTCGCCCGAATCAGTTGGTCTGAATCCCAAAATGCTCGCAGAGGCTGATCGCCTGATCGAGGAGGCTGCTGCTAAGAAGGATTTTCCGGGTGCAGTGTTTGCAGTTGTTCGTCACGGCAAACTTGTTCATCTCGCAGCATTTGGCGATAAGCAGTGGTTGCCTGAGGAGGCTCCGATGAAGACAAATACCATCTTCGATTTGGCATCGGTAAGCAAGCCTACATCGACAGCTGTCTGTACTATGATTTTGGTTGAGCGCGGTAAGATCCGCCTGACCGATAAGGTGAAGGATTATCTACCCGGTTTCAAGGGTTATGCAAAAGAGGAGGGCGATACAATTGATATTCGCATTGCCGATCTGTTGACTCACTCGTCGGGTCTGCCCGCATATGCACCTGTTGCTACGGTTGTGGAGCAGGGTGGTGCTAACCCGAAGGCGTTGCTCGACTACATCAAGACTTGCTCGCGTTCGTTTGCTCCTAAGAGCCGTTTCCGTTATAGCTGCTTGAACTTCATTACTTTGCAGCACATTTTGGAGGCTGTTACAGGTCAGACTTTGGCTGAGTTTGCTCAGAAGAACGTATTCGACGTATTGGGTATGAAGGACACTTCGTATGGCCCGCTCACCGATAAGAAGAAGTTGGAGCGCGTAGCTCCGACCGAGAAACAGCCCGATGGTACAATCCTGCTGGGTAGCGTTCACGATCCTCTGGCTCGTGTTCTGAATCACGGCAACTCGGGTAATGCAGGTGTATTCTCGACTGCTGAGGATCTGGCAATTCTCTATGCTGCTCTGCTCAATGGTGGCGAGATCAACGGTCATCGCATTATGGGTCGCTTGACCGTAGATAAGATGTTCTCGGTACCTGAGAATGTTAAGCACTTGGGTCGTACGCTGGGTTGGGATAGCTACTCGTCGTATGCTGGCAATAAGGGCGATCTGTTCTCATCGAAGGCTGTTTGCCATACGGGTTATACAGGTACGTCGGTAGTTCTCGATCCCGAGAATGATATTGCGATGATTCTGCTGACCAACGCTGTTCACCCCAACGATAGTGGTCGTACGGGTCGTCTGCGTTCGGCTGTTGCCAACCTGGTGGCAGGCGCAATTATGGACTAACACTCGAATTTGATTGAAGAAACTGATTCTTAGCCTTTTGGCGCTCTTGGCAACGACATTTGTTGCCGAGGCATATACTCCGCGCGCGATCGACGATATTCCGAATGTGAATGTCGCCGACGCGCGTCGTTTTACGAGTAACCCCGACGCAATATTGTCGGCTGCTGCGGTTGATAGTATCGATCGTATGCTCTACTCGTTGCGTGAGGATCGCACGGCCGAGGTTGCGGTTGTAGCGGTTGGGTCGATTGGCTCGGAGGACGTGTTTGAATTTTCTCACTCGTTGTTTCAGAAGTGGGGTATCGGCGAGAAGGATCGCAATAATGGTCTGTTGATATTTCTGGTTTTGGATCAGCGTGAGATTCGATTCATTACGGGCTATGGTGTCGAGGGCGTGCTGCCCGATGCACTGTGCCGTCAGATTCAAGCACACTATATGGTACCCTCGTTCCGTGAGGACGATTGGGACTCGGGTATGGTCGCGGGTGTGGCTGTGGTGTGCGAACTGTTGCGAGGCACGGAATTGTACTTTGGTGCTGAGGACGAGGAGTTTACGTTGGAAGATGCCATCGCAATCTTCTTTTCGATGGGAGGCTTTGGTTTGATGTTGCTTTTGATTGTCTTCCTTGCGCAACCTAAGTGTAGAGTGTGTGGCAAACGCAAGTTGCGTTTGACCAGCTCGCGTGTTGTGGAGCGCACGTCCGATGTCGAGATAGTCGAAAATGTCTATGTCTGCCGCAAGTGTGGTACCACGCAGGTGCGCACCTCACATCGTTTCCGCAATCCAGGCCCTGGTGGTATCGGTGGTGGCGGTATCGGAGCAGGCGGCTTCGGTGGTTTCCGCGGTGGCGGCGGCTTCGGTGGAGGCTTTGGCGGCGGATTATCGGGCGGCGGTGGTGCAGGCTCGCGTTTTTAATTATAGATAAGTGTAACAGAAAATAGAAAAAGGACTATGAAAAAAGGTATTATTGGAATTGTCGTGGTGGCTGTGTTGGCTATCTGGGCATACACGGGTTACAATGGTCTGGTCGAGAAGGACGAGGCTGTTGCCAACAAGTGGGCGGCTGTCGAGGCTGACTATCAGCGTCGTGCCGACCTGATCCCCAATCTCGTTGCGACGGTTAAGGGCTATGCCGAGCACGAGAATTCGACGTTGCAGGGTGTCACAGAGGCTCGCACGAAGGCTACATCGGTTCAGTTGAATGTTGAAGATTTGACCGAGGAGAATATGAAGGCATATCAACAGGCACAGAGCGAGGTATCGTCGGCTCTGGGTCGTTTGATCGCTGTTGCTGAGAGCTATCCCGATTTGAAGGCTAACGAGAATTTCCGCGATTTGCAGGTTCAGTTGGAGGGTACAGAGAATCGTATCTCGGTGTCGCGTAAGGAGTTCAACAATGCGGTGCAGACCTATAACGTTGCAGTTCGTCGTTTCCCGATGAATCTGTTGGCGTCGGTATTTGGTTTCGATCGTAAGGCTGCGTTCTCGGCTGACGAGGGTGCAGAGAAGGCTCCTACGGTTGAGTTCTAAAATGAAACAAACATCAAAAATTAATAAACTTTCAAAGATGAAAAAAATTCTACTCTATCTGTCAGCGTTCCTGCTGGCATCGTGTGTGTTGGTGTCGTGCGACGATAAACAGACTCCCGATCCCGATCCCACTCCTTCTGCGCCAAAGACGGGTAATACGATTACCTCTATGTCGCTGGCACCTTCGAAGAATGCTGGTTTGACGGCTGTTTGCACGGGTTTCTTGTTGTCGGATACTTACAACATTTCAGTTCCGGTGGGTTATAACATCGGCCAGATGGTATTCGATTTCAAGGTGTCGGAGGGTGCAAAGGTAACTCTCGGTGCAACCACCAATGAGGTTGTTTCGGGCGAGACCAAGATCGACGCATCGAAGTTGTTCTACGTGACTGTAACGGCTGAGAATGGCCAGAAGAAGCAGTACTATGTTGATGTACGTAACGGTATTGCTGCGTTCGACAACAAGGTGTTGACCTTTATGAAGAACTACAACCTGCCGGGTATGTCGGTATCGGTTGCTGATAAGGGCAAGTTGGTTTACTCGCGTGGTTATGGCTATGCTGATAAGGAGAACCGCGAGCGTATGGATCGTGGTCATATGTTGCGTTTGGCGAGTGTTTCGAAGACTTTCTGCTCGATGTCGATCCAGCGTCTGATCGACGAGGGTAAGCTCTCGCTGACCGACAAGCCATTTGCTGAGGGTGGTATCTTGGCTGAGGACTTCCCTGAGATCAAGGCAGGTAATGAGAACATCACTATCCGCAACCTCTTGGAGCACCAGAATGGTTGGAACGACAACGCCGATCCTTACGATCCTATGTTCTCGTCGGCAACCAACGGTATGACATCGGAGGAGACTATTGAGTACGCATTGAAGCGTTATGGTTTCAGCGATGAGCCGGGTAAGACCTACAACTACTCGAACTTGGGTTATTGTATCTTGGGTCGCGTGATCGAGAAGATTACGGGTATGGAGTATGAGGATTATATGAAGCAGCAGGTTGCTGAGCCCGCAGGTTGCTACACTATTCAGGTTGGTTCGGATACCAAGGCAAATCGTTTGCCTAAGGAGTGCGTATTCTATGCTCCGAGCGGTTACAATGCTTATGGCAAGAATATGAAGCGTCTGGATTCGTGCGGTGGTTTGATCGCATCGACCGACGACTTGGTGCGTATGTGCTCGGCTATCGACGGTCTTGACGGCTATCCCGAGATCTTCCCGCAGTCGACTTTGGATCGTATGTTCACCCCCTCGGTGACGTATAAGCGTTACGGTCTGGGTTGGCGTATGAACCACTCGTCGTTGCTGCCCGGCTGTATGTATCATACGGGTAACATCGCAGGTACTGCATCGTTGATGATTCGCGGTGGCGACGGTCACCACATCGCATTGGTGAACAACTCGCGTACCTACAACGACTACAATGGCACAAGCCTTGATACCGCTCAGATCATCTTGGGCGATGAGTTGTGGGATTTCCGCTCACTGCCTACCGAGGATCTGTTCGACAAGTAGTCCGACGGTTAGGTGTATAACAAAAGGCGTAACGCACGATTGCGTTACGCCTTTTTTATGTTTGCGAATCGGGCTCTATCGCAACATACGCGCTGCACGACGTATGCCCTCGACCATACGATCAATTTCCTCGCGGGTGTTGTAGAGTGCGAACGACGCACGACACATACCCGTCACACCGAAATGTTTCATTACGGGCTCGGCGCAGTGCTGTCCCGTGCGGATCGCAATGCCCAGCTTGTCGAGAATCATTCCAACGTCATAATGGTGTGCTCCCTCGATGTTGAACGAGCAGATCGCGCACTTCGCGTCAGCCTCGCCATAGATTCGCAGTCCGTCGATCGAGCGGAGTGATGCAGTGGCATAGTCGAGTAGATCGCGCTCGTGAGCCGCTACTGCTGCTGAATCAAGCGCTTGCAGCCACTCGATCGCACGTGCCAAACCAATTGCACCGATAAAATTAGCCGTTCCTGCCTCGAATTTGAGGGGCAGCGGGGCGAATGTCGTGCGCTCGAACGAAACGCGATCAACCATATCTCCGCCACTCATATATGGGGGTATTGCATCGAGCAACTGCTCCTTGCCGTAGAGCACGCCGATACCTGTCGGACCGTAGAGTTTGTGTCCCGAAAATGCATAGAAATCGCAATCCAGTGCCTGCACATCGACACCTCCGTGCACCACGCCCTGACAACCGTCAACCATTACAATCGCGCCAACCGCGTGCGCCATATCGATCACGCGTCGTAGGTCGGGCATAGTTCCTAACGTGTTCGACGCCTGAGTGATAGCAACTAACTTAGTGCGTTCGTCGAGCAACTCGCCCAGACGCTCGTAGCACACCTCGCCACGGTCGTCGAAGGGCAGAACGCGCAACTGTGCACCGCGTCGCTGGGCAGCCAACTGCCACGGCACGATGTTCGAGTGGTGCTCCATCTCGCTGACCACAATATTGTCGCCCTCGTGCAGGAACTTCTCGCTCCACGCCTGCGCTACGAGGTTGATCGAGGCTGTCGCACCCGCCGTAAAGACAATCTCGGTGCGCGAAGCAGCGCCGATAAACGCACGCACGCGCTCGCGAGCCTGCTCATAGAGGTCGGTGGTCTGCTCCGAGAGGAAGTGAACGCCACGATGAATATTGGCATTCAACTCACTATGCAGACGGTCGATTTCGTCGATCACGCACAACGGTTTTTGTGCTGTTGCGCCACTATCCAGATAGACGAGTGGGCGATTGTGCACCTCGCGTGCAAGGATCGGAAACTCTTCGCGTATGGCTTTCAGGTCAAGCATATATTACATTTTCTCCAACTTCTTGGCTGTCAATTCGCTGATATAGCGACACATATTCGGGCAACCGCAGTGCTGCACCACATCGTAAGCAAATCCCTCGATCTGCAAACGTCGCGCCTGCTGCTCGCTCAATCCGCGTTGACGCATATAGTAGATCGCCTCGTCATCCAGCTGACCGACTGTTGCTCCGTGCGTACACTTCACATCATCGGCGTAGATCTCCAACTGCGGCTGAGTGAAGATTCGAGCCGTATCACTCAGCAACAAGTTACGACTCTGCTGCTGGGCGTCGGTGCGCTGAGCGTCCTGCGCAACATAAACCATACCCGCAAACGAACCCATTGCCGTGCCTGACGCAACGCCCTTGACGAGTGAATAGCTACGGCAGTCGGGTGCGAGGTGACGTGCGGCCATATTGATGTCGCAATGCTCCTCGCCACTGCAAAGATACAGCGCCCAAACATCGCTCACGGCCTCAGGCTCAGTCAGCGCGGTGTTGTAAGCGGCGCGTACATATCCGTCGCCCGTTTTGCAACACATTGTCGCGCAGTGGCTCTTGCCCGTCTGGGTGATATAGTTATTATTTACGATCGAGCAATTCTGCTGTAAATCATATAGTTCAGTAATCTTAATATCGGCCGCCTTGCCAACGATCGCTTCGCGCGTGAAACCAACCACGATGCGACCCGCGCCCTCCGAACGGTGTGTGACGATCACCTCGCCACGAGCGCTCTCTTCGGCTACAACCAACGCCTGCGCAAAGCACATCTCCGACTCGCCGTCGGTGTGGTAAGCGCTGTCGATCACAATCGGTGACTGCATCTCTACACCTGCAGGCAGGTAGATGAAGGCGCCATCTTGTACAAACATTCTTGTCAAGGCGGTCGTGGCGTCGCTCATATCGGCTGCCGAGTCGAGCCACCTCTCGACTATCGCGCCATACTCTGCCGAGCAAGCCGCCGTGCATAACGAGCCATAGATCGCACCCTCGGCACTCACTTTCAATGCCTCGTTTGCTGCGCGTCCATTGCGCAACTCAACACGATAGGCGTCAGCCTCGGGCAGCAGGGGAGTGGGATCGGGGTGGCGTCGCGTCACGAAATACTGCTCCCATTCGCCCTCCACTAATCGCTCGATGTTGCTATGCAGGTACTGTTCCTGCTTGGCGGTGGGCAGACCGTGCAGATTGAGCGAGGCAGCGGCATCACTACGGCGGGCATTGAACCAAACGGGCAGTCCCTCGCCGATGATGTCGATGTTCGACAGATAGTTATCGAGTAAATTCTGTTTTGCTGGCATACTTGCGCGACTTATTGGTAATCGTTAATGAGCCAGTCGTAACCCTCGGCTTCGAGCTTCAAAGCCAGCGACTTATCGCCCGTGTGAATGATTCGACCCTTGTATAGCACGTGTACGAAATCGGGCACGATGTAATCCAACAGACGCTGATAGTGGGTGATTACGACAGTTGCATTTTCAGGGGTATGGAGCTTGGTCACGCCCGTTGCCACGATGCGCAGTGCGTCGATATCCAGACCCGAGTCGGTTTCGTCCAAAATGGCCAATTTCGGATCGAGCATCGCCATCTGGAAGATCTCGTTCTTCTTCTTCTCACCGCCCGAGAACCCCTCGTTTACCGAGCGACTTGTGAGCTTCGAACTAAGTTCCACGACGGCGCTCTTCTCGCGCATCAATTTGAGGAACTCACCCGCTGTAAGCGGCTCTTGACCACGATGTTTGCGCTGCTCGTTTACGGCCATCTTCATAAAGTTCGACATCGTAACGCCCGGAATCTCAACCGGATACTGAAAGCCGAGGAACAAACCCTCACGAGCGCGCTCTTCGATCGACATCTCCAAAAGGTTCTGTCCACAGAAAGTCACCTCGCCTTCGGTCACTTCGAACTTCTCGTTGCCCGCCAATACCGATGCCAGCGTACTCTTACCCGAGCCGTTGGGACCCATAATGGCGTGCACTTCGCCTGCACGAACTTCGAGGTTGATACCTCGTAATATCTCCTTGCCGCCTACGTTGGCGTGCAAATTCTTAACGCTTAACATATATTGTATCTATTTTTTTTATCCTACACTACCTTCGAGGCTGATAGCTAGCAGTTTCTGCGCCTCTACGGCAAACTCCATCGGCAACTTGCTCAATACCTCTTTTGCATAACCGTTGACGATCAGACCTACGGCATCTTCGGTCGAAAGACCTCGCTGGTTGCAGTAGAAGAGCTGCTCCTCAGAGATCTTCGAGGTGGTTGCCTCGTGCTCGACTACCGCCGAAGGATTCTGCACGTCCATATAAGGGAATGTGTGTGCGCCACACTTGTCGCCAATGAGCAACGAATCGCACTGCGAGTAGTTGCGAGCGTTCTCGGCGCCCTTCGCTACACGCACCAGACCGCGATAGCTGTTCTGGCTGCGACCTGCCGAAATACCCTTCGACACGATGCGCGAACGGGTGTTGCGACCGATGTGAATCATCTTTGTACCAGTGTCTGCCTGCTGGAAATTGTTGGTCATCGCCACCGAGTAGAACTCCGCCACGCTGTTGTCGCCCGCAAGAATGCAACTCGGATATTTCCACGTGATTGCCGAGCCCGTTTCTACCTGCGTCCACGACAGACGAGCATTGTCGCCCTTGCAAATACCGCGCTTGGTGACGAAGTTGTAAATGCCGCCCTTACCCTCCTTATCGCCTGGGTACCAATTCTGTACGGTTGAGTATTTCACTTCGGCATCTTTCAGTACCACGATCTCCACAACGGCAGCGTGCAACTGATTCTCGTCGCGCTGAGGTGCGGTACAACCTTCGAGGTAGCTCACATACGATCCCTCGTCAGCCACAATCAACGTACGCTCGAACTGACCCGTTCCCGCTGCATTGATACGGAAATAGGTACTCAGCTCCATCGGACAACGCACGCCCTTGGGAATGTAGCAGAACGAACCGTCCGAGAATACCGCTGCATTCAGTGCCGTGAAGAAGTTGTCGGCGTAGGGCACCACGCTACCCAGGTATTTGCGCACCAATTCGGGGTAGTCGCGCACCGCCTCGCTGATCGAGCAGAATATGATACCCTTCTCGGCCAGTACCTCCTTGAAGGTGGTCTTGACCGACACCGAGTCCATCACCGCATCGACCGCCACGCCCGACAGCGCCATCTGCTCTTCGAGCGGAATACCCAGCTTGTCGAACGTACGGCGCAACTCGGGATCGACTTCGTCCATCGAGTTGAGTTTTGGTTTTGTGCGCGGTGCGGCGTAGTAGATTATATCTTGGTAATCGATTTCGGGAATATCGAGGTGAGCCCACGTCGGCATAGTCATCGTGAGCCAATGGTTGTAGGCTTTCAGACGATAAGCCGTAAGCCACTCAGGTTCACCCTTTTTCTGCGAGATCAGTCGCACGACATCTTCGTTCAGACCGCGCGGAATTGTTTCGGTCTCGATGTCGGTGGTGAATCCGTATTTGTATTCGTTGCCGAGGTCGGCAATTATCTTATCTCTTTCTTCCATTTATATGCTCGTTGTAATCTACAAAGATATAAAATTGCTCTCAAAACTACAAATTTTGCGCCCTCTTTCCGCACTATGTGAAAATATTGAGCCACGACGCTACGCTGTCCGCCCGAAAAAACATATCTTTGCGCTACTGAAAATCCGTATCGAGTTATGGCATTGGAGATTGAACGTAAATTCTTGGTAGCGGGCGATTATAAGTCGTCGGCCACTTTGTGCGAACGAATTGCGCAGGGTTATCTCGCTTCGGGCACAGGTTGCACGGTGCGTATTCGCGTGCGTGGCGATCGCGGCTACCTGACTATCAAAGGCCCCAGCGCCGATGGCGTCAGCCGTAGCGAATGGGAGTATGAAGTACCTACACGCGAAGCGCTCGAAATGCTCACGCTATGCCATAGCGGCGTGATTGATAAGTGCCGCTATCTGGTGCCATTCGCGGGTCATATTTTCGAGGTTGATGAGTTCTATGGCGACAACGAGGGACTGACCGTTGCCGAGGTCGAACTCTCGTCGGTCGATGAACAATTTGCTCGCCCCGCGTGGCTGGGTGAGGAGGTTACGGGTGACAAGCGCTACTACAATTCGAGCCTTGCCCGCAATCCATTTTGCAAGTGGTAAAGCGGCGCACCACCAAACAAAAATCCCGACCTCATCACGAGGTCGGGATTTTTTATCAATGCTTATCGCTCTGAATTACTTAACCTTACCAGCCGAACCCAGAACGTTCTCGCACTTGTGCATATAGAGCTTCTTCAACTCGTCACGAGCGGGACCCAGGTACTTGCGGGGGTCGAACTCAGCCGGGTTGTCAACGAAGATCTTGCGTACAGCAGCGGTCATAGCCAGACGGCCGTCCGAGTCGATGTTGATCTTGCAAACAGCGCTCTTAGCAGCCTTGCGGAGCTGCTCCTCGGGAATACCTACTGCGTCCTTCAAGGCACCACCGTGAGTGTTGATGATCTTCACGTACTCCTGGGGAACCGACGACGAACCGTGCAGAACGATGGGGAAGCCGGGCAGCTGCTTCTCGATCTCCTCGAGGATGTCGAAACGCAGTTCGGGCGGAACGAGGATACCCTCTTCGTTGCGGGTGCACTGCTCGGGCTTGAACTTGTTAGCACCGTGCGAAGTGCCGATCGAGATAGCCAACGAGTCGCAACCGGTCTTGGTAACGAAGTCAACAACCTCCTCAGGCTTGGTGTAGTGGCTCTCCTCAGCTACTACGTCATCTTCAACGCCTGCCAATACACCGAGCTCACCCTCAACGGTTACGTCAAACTGGTGTGCATACTCTACAACCTTCTTTGTGAG
>JAFNVH010000081.1 GCA_017379895.1 Rikenellaceae bacterium
AGGAAGGTGAAGTCCTTCATCCAGTCGTAGTTATTTACGAGCAGAGCTGCGTTGGGTGCGTCGCTATCGAAGTCGATCAACTTCGCCAACTGAGCCTTGATCGCCTCCTGATTGTGGCGGAGGGTAGCCTCGTCGAGCAAGTTGCGCTCCTGCGACTTACCGCTGGGGTCGCCGATCATACCCGTAGCACCACCTACC
This sequence comes from Rikenellaceae bacterium, assembly GCA_017379895.1. Taxonomy (GTDB): domain Bacteria; phylum Bacteroidota; class Bacteroidia; order Bacteroidales; family Rikenellaceae; genus Alistipes. The sequence continues at coordinate 199 of JAFNVH010000081.1, forward strand.
AATGCGATGGGGCGGTGGCCACAACGCTGGAAGTGCTTCAAGATCATAACGCCCACCAAGTGACCGATATGCAGCGAGTCAGCCGTGGGGTCGATACCCAGATATGCAGTGGTCATCTCCTTCTCCAACTGCTCCTTGGCTCCGGGCATAATGTCGTGGATCATACCACGCCATTCGAGTTCTTCTACAAAATTCATTTTGTTCGTTTCGTTTATCATTTGTTTGTACTTATTCCAATTCCAATTCGAGCGCTTTGCGCAGCTTGTTTACCAGCGGGTTCTTCTCGACCAAGTACGCCATTCGATCCTCGACGCGAATGGGCTTCGGTGCACGATATTCAACTATGGGGCGCACGATATCCAATTCTATCATACCGTTGACGCCTGCCGTGTCGGCCAGCAACTGCAGTACGGCAGTCTTGTGGCGTCGGATCTCATCTTCGAGCACATCGCTCTCGGCCTCGATCGTCAGGCGGTTGCCATCGACCTTCATTGTATCGAATGCCAACGCCATACGTACACTCTGCTCGCGCAACTTGGCGATGAATTTCTCGCGCGCGTTGGCGATCTTCTGCTCGGTCAGCGGGTCGATCGATGCCAACGAACTGCTTTCACTTTGCTCCGATCCTTCGTCTGAGGTTTTCGGCGTGGCTTTGCTCAATAAAGAGGTGAGCGACGTTCCCGAAATCGAGGTTCGCGGAGTGGTTGTGCGCGGCGCAGTCTTGGGTTGCGGCGTAGCCACAGCCTTTGGCGTGGGTGTAGGTTCTTGGGCGGTTGGTGTAGGTTGGGGGTTGGTTTGTGCGACCGACGGTGTAGCAACGGTTTGCTGAGTTACATTCGGAGTCGCAACAGTTGATTGTGCCACCGAGGGAGCAACGACTGCTTCATTCAGCGGAGGTAGTTCGAATGAGTCACCTATTGGCTCATTTTTTTTTTGACTCAGTCTGCAAAGTTTCATCAGACCGAGTTCAACCGTGAGGCGGCGATTTGTAGCTGTTCGGATTGTGGCGTCGAGTTGCGCAAGTAGCGTGATCGCCCCGAACAGAAATTCAGCATCGCACGAGGCTGCCTGCGCGCGGTAGCGATCGAGCAGTGTGCCCGTCACTTCGAGCAGTGGCAGAGTCTGTGCGTCGCGGCACATCAGCAGGTCGCGGCAGTGCTGAGCCAAGCCCGCCATAAAAGTCTGCGCCGAGAATCCGGCTGACAGTACGCGGTCGAAGAGCAGCAGCGCTTTGGTATAGTCGCCCGCCATCAGTGTGTCGATGGTGGTGAAATAGGTGTCGTAGTCGAGTACGTTGAGCGAGCGAGCCACCTCGTGATACGAGAGTGCCTGACCGCAGAACGAAACCGCCTTGTCGAACATCGACAGCGCGTCACGCATACCGCCATCGGCCTTTTGAGCGATCAGGTTGAGCGACTCGTCGTCGTAGGTTACGCCCTCTTGTGCGGCGATATATTTGAGGTAGCCGACGCTATCCTCGACGCGGATACGGTTGAAATCGAAGATCTGGCAGCGCGACAAGATCGTGGGAATGATCTTATGTTTCTCGGTTGTTGCCAAGATGAAAATCGCGTGTGCGGGGGGCTCTTCGAGAGTTTTCAGGAAGGCATTGAACGCTGCTGCCGACAACATATGCACCTCGTCGATGATGTAGACGCTGTAACGACCCACCTGAGGCGGGATACGCACCTGATCGGTCAGCGAGCGGATATCCTCCACCGAGTTGTTCGATGCGGCGTCGAGCTCGTGGATATTGAACGAGCGACCCTCGTTGAACGAGCGGCACGACTCGCATTCGTTGCAAGCCTCGTTATCGACGGGTGAGAAGCAGTTGATAGCCTTCGCGAAGATACGCGCGCAGGTTGTTTTACCCACGCCGCGCGGACCGCAGAACAGATAGGCGTGTGCCAACTGACCGCGAGCTATGGCATTTTTGAGAGTTGAGGTAATATGGCCTTGACCCACCACTGATGCGAATGTGGCGGGGCGATATTTACGAGCTGATACAACAAAATTCTCCATAGCAATCGCAAAGATAGGAAAACTTTTTCGATCGCGAGCAACATCGCGCAATAAAAAAGTACGCACGTGCGCGTATTGTCCGACATTTTGTCGTGTGGTGGGTGTCTGTTCGGCACGCTTTGGCAGTCGAAAGTGTCGGGAAGTCAGTCGTTTGTCACCCGTGTACGACAAAATGCCCGAGAGCGAATCTTGGCAGTGGATTTGCTGTAAATCTTTTCCGAAAACCGAGAAATAATAACTAAAAAATCGATAACTATGAACATCAATTCACTTACAATCAAGGCGCAGGAGGCTCTGCAACAGGCCTTTGCGCTTGCGCAGCGCAGCGGACAGCAGGCTCTCGATCCGTTGCACCTACTCGCAACGCTCATTGCCGAGGATGATTCGCTTGGAGCGTTTTTGTTGGGACGTGTCGGAGTTAATGTCAAGCTTCTGCGCGAGAATGTTCAACGTGCCGTGGCCTTGCTGCCGCAGGTGTCGGGCGCTACGGGCGAGCAATATTTTTCGCACGAGGCGTCGCTGGTGGTGCAGCGTGCGATCGACTTCACCACGACCTTTGGCGACAAGTATGCCTCGGTCGAGCACCTGCTGCTTGGTTTGATTGCCGAGCGCGGTGAGGTTCAGCGCCTTTTGAAGGAGGCGGGCGCAACCGAGAAGGAGTTGAAGGCGGCCATCACCGAGTTCCGCAAGGGCGCGAAGGTCGATTCGCCCACCGCGTCGCAGGAGTTCAATGCGCTGGGCAAGTATGCCATCAATCTTAACGAGCAGGCGCGTCGCGGTAAACTTGACCCCGTGATTGGTCGCGACGAGGAAATCCGCCGCGTATTGCAGATTCTCTCTCGCCGCACCAAGAACAACCCGATTCTGGTCGGCGAGGCGGGCGTGGGTAAAACAGCTATTGCTGAGGGTATTGCGCATCGCATTGTCGATGGCGACGTGCCCGAAAATCTGCGCACGAAGAGTATCTTTTCGCTCGATATGGGCGCGTTGATTGCGGGCGCGAAGTACAAGGGCGAGTTTGAGGAGCGATTGAAGGCTGTGGTGCAGGAGGTGATCGCCTCGGATGGTCAGATTCTGCTCTTCATCGACGAGATTCATACGCTGGTTGGTGCGGGCAAGAGCGACGGCGCGATGGACGCTGCCAATATCTTGAAACCCGCATTGGCGCGTGGCGAGCTACGCACGATTGGCGCTACGACACTCGACGAATTCCAGAAATATTTCGAGCAGGATAAGGCCTTGGAGCGTCGTTTTCAGAAGGTTATGGTCGACGAGCCGACCGTTGAGGACGCCGTTTCGATTCTGCGCGGATTGAAGGAGCGCTACGAGAATCACCACCAGGTGCGCATCAAGGACGAGGCTATTGTGGCGGCGGTCGAGCTGTCGCACCGCTACATTACGTCGCGTTTTTTGCCAGATAAGGCGATCGACTTGGTCGATGAGGCAGCGGCACGTCTGCGTCTCGAAATGAATTCGGTGCCCGAGGAGATCGATACCCTCGATCGTCGTGCGCGCCAGATCGAGATCGAGCGCGAGGCGATTCGTCGCGAGGGCGATGAGCGCCGTGTCGAGGAGCTGTCGCACGAGCTGGAAGAGCTTAATGCTCAGCGTAATGCACTGCGAGCTAAGTGGCAGTGCGAGCGCGATCTGTTGCAGCAGATCCAATCGAATAAGGAGTCGATCGAGCGTTTGAAGGTCGAGGCGGCGGAGGCTGAGCGCAGTGGCGACTATGGTCGTGTGGCGGAGATTCGCTACGGCAAGATCCGTGAGGCAGAGCAGCAGATCGACGCCCTGCAAAAGGAGCTCGAAATGGCTGGTACGAATGGCTCGATGATCAAAGAGGAGGTTGATGCTCAGGATATTGCCGAGGTAGTGTCGAAGTGGACGGGAGTGCCCGTGACGCGAATGTTGGCAAGCGAACGCGAGAAGTTGCTCAATATGGAGGATGAGCTGCACCGCCGCGTGGTGGGTCAGCACGAGGCTATCGAGGTAATCTCGAACGCTGTGCGCCGTTCGCGCGCGGGATTGAGCGATGGTCGTCGCCCGATTGGTTCGTTCATCTTCCTCGGTACGACGGGTGTGGGTAAGACCGAGCTGGCGAAGGCGCTGGCGGAGTTTCTGTTTAATGACGAGAATCTGATGACACGAATCGATATGAGTGAGTATCAGGAGCGCCACGCTGTGTCGCGTCTGATTGGTGCGCCTCCGGGATATGTCGGCTACGATGAGGGTGGTCAACTGACTGAGGCAGTGCGCCGTAAACCCTACTCGGTGGTGCTGCTCGACG